>JAJZKJ010000187.1 GCA_021804195.1 Acidobacteriota bacterium | reverse complement strand
AGTACCATGACCAATGCGTCCATGAAGACCCGCGAGCTGGAGAAATTCTGCCCGCTGGATGAAGTGTGCATGCGCCTGATGAAGCAGGCGATGGAGGAGCTTGGATTAAGCGCCCGGGCGTTTGATAAGGTTCGGCGGCTTTCGCGAACTATTGCGGATTTGGCCGGAGCGGAGAATATCTCGGCAGTGCATCTCAGCGAGGCTATCGGCTATCGGCTGCTGGACCGGAAATATTAATACAGCGTCAGGTCCAATGCTACCAGTCAATCTGACGGAGTTCCTGCGTCATTTCGCGTGCGTAGCTGACGTCGCGGATCGGTGGGCGGCCGAACCGACGTTTGTATTCCCGGTTAAATTGTGAGGCGTCCTGATACCCCACGCGATAGGCAGCGGTGGTGGCATCGCAGGTTCCATCAATCAGCAGTTGGCGCGCCGCTTGGAGGCGGAGTTGCTTTTGGAACTGCAAGGGGCTCAGCCCAGTGACGGCCCTGAAATGGGCGTAAAAGCTCGAGTTACCCATGTGCACTTCCCCCGCCAACTCCGTGACCGTAAAGCGGCGCGCATAGTTACGGCGGATGAACTGGATTGCGCGGTCGATCTGGCTGGCGCGGCCACCCACTCGGGCGAGGTGCAGCATTCGGACACTTTCACGGCCGGTGAGCAAGCGGTAAACAATTTCTCGCACGACCAGGGGCGCTAACGCAGGGTACCGGCTCGGCTCGCCCGCAAGCCGCACCAGCCGAAGCAACGCATCGATAAGGTCGGCGTCAAGCCTGCTGGTGTCGGCGGCCGAGGCGATTCGGGAGGTTGTCGGAACGGTCGCCAGTCGAAGGCCGGTATCAAGCACGACGGACGTCACCATTGCCGGGGTCAGCAGGAGGCGCAATGCGAGGTAAGGCTTGGCCTCGGACGCGTCAAGTATCTGCCCGGTCAAGGGCAAGTTTGCCGTAGTGATGAGATAATGTTCGTCGTCGTATTGCAGGCGCCGATCACCGACGAGGACTAACTTGCTGCCCTGGACGATCACGCATAGGGCCGGGTCGGCGAAGGAATGCACCGGGCCACCGGCGCGGCTCCGGCGATGGATGAAGAGTCCCGGCTGTAATTGGCGCGATCCATCCGCCGGGAGTGCGCGGCCGATGAGAGATGCCAGCTCGCGCCTCGCAACGACCATGCGCTGCACACCGCTGGGCCCTGGAGGATACCCGCCCGGGATGTTTTCAGTTCCAAAAGTCGCAGTGGATATCGCCTCGCCCATTCACGGTACCCCGCCAGTCGGACACGCATTTGGAGAATTATACAATAAATTCGGAAAAACAGCGCAGCGAGAACGGTTTCGGGCAATAGAATGAATCAACTGCAGTAAATGAGAGTTCATGCCTGCAGGGCATGGTTCGAGTTTTGCCTTCGAGGAGTAACGTATGGAAATTAAGCATCCGGGTTCTGAGCCTGCCGCACGGGGGCCCGCACAATGGTTTACCGGGCAGGTTCGGATTGACCCGCTATTTTCTCCACCGGAGCCGGCGCGCGTGGCGATGGCGTGCGTGACATTTGAACCGGGTGCACGCACGGCGTGGCATACCCATCCGCTGGGCCAGACGCTGATTGTCACGGCCGGATGCGGATGGGTGCAGCGATGGGGAGGTGAGCGGCAAGAAATTCGGCCCGGAGATGTGGTCTGGTTCGCACCGGGTGAAAAGCATTGGCACGGAGCGACGGCAACAACGGCGGTGACCCATATTGCCATCCAAGAAAAATTAAATGGTAGCCCGGTTGATTGGCTGGAGCACGTTTCGGACCAACAATACGAGGGAATTGGGCGTCCACCGGCTGCTGGAGGACCGGGCTGACGCCTCGTTTTCCCGGAGCCGTCCACGGTAGCCACCGGCCTGCAGCGGGCGGGCGAAGTGGTTCCTCCGGCGGCCCTGTTTGACGAAGTCGGTAGCATGTAACCGTCCACGTGGCGGTCTCACGGCGGGTTGAGCATTTTTTTGAAAGGAGCGTTTATGGAAATTCGTAAATTGGGTGGCGGCCTTGAGGTATCGGCGGTAGGGCTCGGCTGCATGGGGATGAGCTTCGGTTACGGGCCGCCTTCCGACAAAAATCAGATGATCGAGCTGATTCGGTCGGCGGTCGACAAGGGCGTCACGTTCTTTGATACCGCCGAAGTCTACGGCCCCTTTACCAATGAGGAGCTCGTGGGTGAGGCGCTTCGTCCGGTTCGTAGCCAGGTGGTGATTGCGACAAAATTTGGCTTCGACTGCGACTCCGGCCGAATGGGCCCAGTCAGCAGCGATCCGGCCCGGATTCGGCGTGCGGTCGACGGGTCGCTAAGGCGGCTTCAAACAAGCGTCATTGACCTACTTTACCAGCACCGAGTTGATCCCGCAGTGCCCATGGAGGATGTTGCCGGGGCGGTGAAAGAACTCATCGGACAGGGGAAGGTACGCTATTTCGGGCTCTCCGAGGCCGGGCCCGAGTCGATCCGTCGGGCGCACGCGGTACTGCCCGTTGCGGCGCTTCAGAGTGAGTACTCGCTGTGGTGGCGCGAGCTGGAGGCCGAGATATTGCCCCTGTTGGAAAGACTGGGAATCGGGCTGGTCCCGTACAGCCCCCTCGGCAAGGGTTTTCTCACCGGAACAATCGATGCGGCTACCCAATTCAGCCGCGACGACTTCCGGAACAGGGTTCCACGGTTACGCCCCGAGAATCGCGCGGCGAATTCAGTGCTGGTCGATCTGCTAAAGGAATTCGCCCGAAAGCACCAAGCCACGCCAGCCCAGATCGCGTTGGGATGGCTCTTGGCTAAAAAACCCTGGATAGTGCCCATTCCGGGCACCACGAAGCTCAGCCGCATGGAAGAAAATATCGGCGCTGCAGAGCTACGCCTCTCGCCCACGGAGATACAGTCGCTTGAACGTGCGGTGTCGGGGGTCGAGGTCCACGGTGCCAGGTATCCAGAGGAACTGCAGAAGCTCGTGGGGCGATGAGCCGTCGGCGCCCGAGTTTTTGGCGGCTCATGAAATAATGTCTTTCATCGCTTCCACCAAACGGGCGATGTGTTCATCGGTATGCGTTGCCATGAGGCTGATGCGGAGTCGGGCGGAATTCGGTTTTACGGTTGGCGGACGGATGGCGGAGACCCAGATTCCCCGTTTCGCCAATGCTCTTGAGGCATCCAGTGCGCTCTGCGATGAGCCAAGAATGATGGGAATGATGGGCGTGGAGGATTGGCCGCAGTCAAAGCCCATCTGCTGCAACTGAGTGCGAAGTTGGCGGGCGAGCAGGCACACACGCTCCCGCCGCCAGGGCTCGGCGAGGCTGATGTCGAGCGCCGCCTGAGCCGCTGCAATGCACGCCGCCGGCAAAGCGGTGGTGTAGATGAGATTTCGGCCCCTGTTGATGAGGGAATCGATGGCGGCGTCGGGGCCGGCGATAAAGCCGCCAACCGAGCCGAAGGCTTTGGAAAGCGTGCCGACGGACAGGGCGACACGGTCCGTAACATTTTCCATCGCGGCGACGCCCCCGCCATCAGCTCCCAGTACGCCTGTGGCGTGGGCTTCGTCAATCATCAGCAGGGCGTCATAGCGGTCGGCGAGCTGAGCGAGCCGGGCCGGACTGCCGACATCCCCATCCATTGAAAATACAGTATCGGTTACCAGCCAGCACCGTCCGCGGGGCGTTGAGCCGCCCCCGGCACGCCGATTGGCGAATCGCCGAAGCCGGGCCTCCAATCGGTTGTAGTCCAGATGCGGATAGGTGTGATGATCAGCACCGGAGGCGGCAGCGGCGTCGAGCAGGCTGGCGTGATTGAGCTTGTCGGAGAAAATCAGGTCTCCGGGTGCTGAAAATGTTTTGATTGCCGCCAGATTGGCCGCAAAGCCTGATGGGAGAATCACAGCCGCAGGTTGTTTTTTTAACCGGGCCAGATCGGCTTCCAGTTTTTGATGAAGTTCGGTGTTGCCGGAGACCAGGCGAGATGCCCCGGCGCCAAAACCCCAGCGATCCAGAGCACTGCGGGCGACATCGACAACGCGCGGGTCGGCGGCAAGCCCCAGATAGTTGTTGCTGCAGAACTGCAGATATTGCGACGAATTGATGCGCACCTCCGGCTCACAGCGAGACTGCACGCTCGGCATCTGGCGCCAGTTATGGTCGCGTTTGCGAGCCTGAAGGTCGGCGTCTAAATCGTCCAGCCAGCGGCGTATCGCAGAGGGGGAGGAATCATCGCTCATAAATCAGGAAATATTGTTTGACGCAGGTCCCGAGTTGGCAGATGGGGGCGCAGGCGACGAGGAATTGAGAGAATCTGTGACGGGCGAAACGCCCTCACGCTCCGAATTTGCTGCGTACCGGTCGGCGGCGGCTGCGAGCTTCTGCTTGAGCATTCGGCCGGGCTTAAATCGCACACGGAGGCGGGCCGGCACCTTGACGCGCTCGAGCGTGGCTGGATTCTGACCAACCCGCGACGCCCGGTAATGGGCTTCAAATACGCCGAAGTCGCGGAATTCAAGGCGGTTGCCGTCCTCTAATTCGCGGATGATTTCATCCAGAAACGCCTGGACTGTTCGCCGCGCGACCTGCCGGCTGATCTTGTGCTTGCCAGCAATACGGTCCACCAGTTCTTTTTTTGTTACGGTCGCCATGCTTCACCTTTTTTTCTGACCTGGAAATCGTTGGCATCGGCTCCCAGCGCCGGTGAATTCAAACTGTAACCACAGCGCGGCATTATGTGGCGGCCGTGATTATGCGTCAAGGAAACCGATGTGCAAAAATCGAGCCGTAACACCAGAACCAAGGCGTCCCGAGATTTCGTGGCGATATTCCGGGCGGCTGAAAAAGGAGAAATGAGCAGTCGCCATGGGGGTGAGGAGATTTTGGGCTGGATACCGACCGGGCGGAGCGGATTTGGGCGTAAAGCACCCATTTGGATGAAATTATGGCCGCCCCAGCACCGCAATACCGGCGTCATCGGCCATCTGCAGGACACGTTGTTTTTCAAGCATGATGGTGCGTCCCGATTCGAGCACCAGTGCCGCGGCCCGCGCTTGAATCAGGTTTTGCATGGTCTGGGGCCCCACGGTGGGGACATCAAAGCGGATGTCCTGGTTGGGATTGCTGGCCTTAAGCAACACCCATCCTCCGCGTTTGCACAGGCCTCCGGCACGCTGAATCAGGGCGTCGGTTCCCTCCATCGCCTCAACGGCAATCACCTCGCGATCTTTGACCGCAAGGCTCTGGCCAATCAGCAGCCGATTGACATCGCGAAGGAGCGGCCAGCCGAAATCGACATCGGCCAGAATATCGGCACCGGGCCGAGTCCGCGTCATCAGGCCTTCCACGGCCAATTCCTCCGGAATGTAGGGGCGTGCGTCCAAAAGGGTGATACCTCCTGAAG
>JAJZKJ010000186.1 GCA_021804195.1 Acidobacteriota bacterium | reverse complement strand
GAACAGGACGAAATATGAGGCGCAAAATCGATCCGGCTGTCTTTGCCATGGCCATGAGCATCCTCGGCCTGGCCGCAGTGCATCCGTTGGCACTTCCGGCGCAGCGCCGCGGCCAACTGCAAAACCGGGAGCTGATCTGGAGATATCGGGTGCGGCGCGGCCGGCTGTGGCAGGTGCGAATCGTGAATCAATTGACCGGCGCGGCGCTGGCATTGCCCCGGGAAAATTTCATCGTCCACCTGGCCAATGGACGGGAACTGCCGGCTTCGGACTTCACCCTGACCGGACCGCCGCGGCTCAAGCCTTTGCCGGCGCAAGCCGCCGCATCGCAAGCCGGCAAGCATTTCCCCGGCCGGGAATTGATTGCCAGCTATGCCGCGCCCCACTGGCATTTGGCGGCCGTGTGGCGGGTCAGGCTGCGACGGGGCGCAAATTATATTCGTGAAATACTGACCTTGCGCGCGGTGGGCCGCCGCGTGAGCCTGAAAAAGCTGGTGCTGTTCCAGGAGTCCCTCCCGGGGGCACGCACGGCGGGCACAGTGGCAGGCTCGCCGATCGTGGCCGGAAATTTCTTTTTTGGGCTGGAGCAGCCGCTGGCGCAAAACACGGTCAAGCAAGACCGGGCGAGCTGCGCGCTCTTGCGCAATGCGGTGCTCGCGCCCGGACATCCGCTGCATGAAATCCTGGTGATCGGGGTGGCGCATCCAGGCCAGATGCGGCGGGATTTCCTGGCCTATATCGAGCGCGCGCGGGCCCACCCCTACCGGCCTTTTTTGCAATACAACTCCTGGTACGATTTGCGCAATTACACTACGCGGCAGGCGGTGGGAGCCATTCGGGCGCTGGGCGAAGAATTGACCGTGAAGCGGGGAGTGCCAGTTGCAGCCTATGTATTTGACGATGGCTGGGATAATCACCGCAGTCTATGGCAGTTTTCTTCGCGGCTGCCCCAGGGGTTCACCCCGCTGGCGCGGGAGGCGCGCAAAATGCATTCCGCGCTGGGAGTTTGGCTCTCGCCCTTTGGCGGCTATGGGAGGGCGCGCAAAGCGCGGCTGCGCTATGGGCGCGCACAGGGGTTTGAAACCGATGCCGCCGGTTTTTCGCTGGCCGGCCCGAAATATTACCACCGCTTTCGCGCTATCTGCGAACGAATGATCCGGCGGTACGGGGTGCGCGAGTTCAAATTTGACGGCCTGGCAGCCGGGCCGAGGGCGGGCGAGGCGGGTTTGACCGCAGATTACGACGCCATGCTGCGGCTGCTCGTGCAGTTGCGCCGGCTGGAACCGGGACTATTCATCAACCAGACCACGGGCACCTGGCCTTCGCCCTTCTGGCTGCGCTATGTGGATTCCACCTGGCGCGGCGGCGAGGATCACAGCTTTTACGGTCCGGGCGATCAGCCCCAGCGCTGGATCACCTACCGCGACATGATGACCTATCGCGATGTGGTTGAGCGGGCGCCTTTGTATCCGTTGAACTCGCTGATGCTGCACGGCATTATTTACGCCCGGCTGGCGCTGAGACTCAAACACAGCTCGGATCGGGATTTTGCCGATCAGGTTTGGGACTTTTTCGGCTCGGGCACGCAGACGCAGGAATTGTATCTGACCCCGGCCTTGCTCGACCGGCGCAACTGGCATGATCTTGCCGCCGCCGCGCTCTGGGCGCGACGGAACACCCGCACTCTGGTGGATACGCACTGGGTGGGCGGCGATCCCGGCTTAGGCCAGGTTTATGGCTGGGCGTCGTGGTCGCCAGCGCGGGCCATTCTAACCTTGCGCAACCCCAGTGCGCACCCGGCGGTATTTACCGCGGACGCGCAAAAGCTTTTTCAATTGCCGGCGGGCGCGGCGCGGACTTACCGTATGCGAAGTCCAGGGAAAAATCCGGCGCGGCCGGTGATCCGGTTGCGGGCCGGCCAGCCGCGGGTGCTGCATCTGCGGCCGTTTGAAGTTTTAGTGCTCGAAAGCGTCGCCCGGCACTAAGGTGAAGAACAATCATGGCGCCAACTCAACCGTATGCAATCGCGGTGGACCTGGGCGGGACCAATCTACGCGTGGCCGCGTTCAATCCAGGTTTTGAGCGGCTGGAGACGCGCTCGCAAGCCACCCAAGTGAGTGAAGGCGCGGCGGCGGCGGTGGAAAAACTTTGCCAATGCGTCGAAGAAATGACCGCCCGCCGGGGACCGCCGCTGGGCGTTGGGATCGCCTTCCCGGGACAGGTGGATGGCGAATCGGGCCGCATTCGAATTGCCGCCAACTTGCCGGGCTGGGCGGGATTTGAACTGCGCCCGGCGTTGACGGCGCGGCTGCCGTATCGCATCCGGCTGGAGCATGACAGCACGGCGGCAACGATTGGCGAGTTCTGGCGCGGTGCGAGGGCGGGCAGTGATTCCATGGCCATGCTGACACTGGGCACTGGCGTGGGCTCGGGAATCATTGTGAACCGCCGCGTCTGGCGGGGGCAGGATGGCGGCGCGCCGGAGCTTGGGCATGTCGCCGTGGACTATAAAGGCCCGGCCTGCGGCTGCGGCGGCCGCGGTTGCCTGGAAACGTATGTTTCCGCTCCCGGCATTGCCGCGCTGGCGCGCCGGCACTGCGGCGAGGCGGTGGTGACCGCGCGGCGCTTGTCGGAATTGGCGCAGGCGGGTCATCGCGGCGCGCTGGCAGCCTGGGATGAAATGGCCACGATTCTAGCCGCCGGCCTGGCGGGCTGGATCAACCTGCTCGATCTACCGCTTTATGTGATCGGCGGCGGGGTGAGCCGCTCCTGGCCGGTTTTTGAATCTAAGCTGCGGCGTGAACTCGAGCAGCGAAGTTTCCGCTACCGCCGCGGCCGGACCCGGGTGGAGCGCAGTCAACTGGAAGAAGCCGGGCTGACCGGCGCGGCGGCGCTGATTTTGTCGCCCGCGCTCGAAGATTTCCCCGGGCCGAGCGCCCTTTCAAACGCATAAAATGCGTAAATCCAGGGAAAGGGTGTAGCCGGAATCCATTAATTAACGTTAACAATAAAGAAATGTTGATGAAATTGAAGATGCAACCGCGGAAATCCCGGCCAGGCAGGCACGATGTCTGGAGCCGGATGGCCAGATTCGCCGCATGCGGAATGATCCTCATGCTGGGCTTGGCGAGGGCGCTGCCGGCGCCGCGGATATTTTTGCTGCGCCGGCGGCCGCTGGCACATTTGCGCGCCCGGCTGCGCCGGCCGCCATTGTCTCCGGCCCTCGCAGCCTTCATGGATCAACCGCAAAACCAAGCGAGGCACGCGCTGCACGCCGGACCCTTTTCAGTGATGGATAAAGCTTATATTCCGCCCAGCGGGAACAAGCACGATTACATGAGTTGGGCCCCATATTTCTGGCCCAACCCGCGAACTCCCAATGGGCTGCCCTACATCCGGCGTGACGGACGGCGCAATCCGCAGATTCGCAAAATCACCGACCATGATGAGCTGCACAAGTTGATCCCAGCCGTGGAGACACTGGCACTGGCCGGGTTTCTTACTGGCCGCGAGCGCTATGCCGCGCACGCGGCGCACCTGATCCGAGTCTGGTTTCTGGATCCGGCCACGCGCATGAACCCCAATCTGAACTATGCCCAGGGCATTCCCGGCCGGGTCAACGGGCGCGGCATCGGGATTATTGATACTGCCGGATTTCCGCATCTGATTGACGCCATCGGCCTGCTGGCCGGCTCGCCGGCCTGGACACGGGCCGATCAGGCCGGCATGGAAAGTTGGTTCCAACGCTATCTGCACTGGCTGCGCACCAGCCGCAACGGCCGGGCCGAGCAGGCCGCTAAAAATAATCACGGCACCTGGTATGACGTGCAAGCGGCCGATGAGGCTCTTTTTACCGGCCAAACCAGGCTGGCACGGCAGATACTTTTACGCGCGCGCCGGCGGCGGATCGCTCTGCAGATTGTGGCCAGCGGCCGTGAACCGCTCGAAACGGCGCGCACGCAATCATTTCAATACTCGATGATGAACCTGCGAGGGCTCTGCGAACTGGCACGGCTGGGGCATTTTGTGGGTGTGGACTTATGGCGCTACCGCTCGCCGCGCGGCGCCGGTATTGTGACCGCGCTGGATTACCTGCTGCCCTATGCGCTGGGCAGAAAGCGCTGGCCGTATCACGAGATCACACGCTGGTCGCCGCGCGGATTGCGTCCCATGCTGTGGGCCGCGGAGCGGCATGACCGGCCGCGCGCGAATGCCTTGCGCGCCGCATTGCGGCAGATTGGATTTTCAAAGGAAGAAAAAATATGGCTGAGACTCGGCTGGCAAAACTGACCATTGCGGCCGCGGCGCCCGCGGTGCTATTCGCATTCGCCGTGGCGCCGCGCAGCCGGCGCGTTCACAGCACCCATGCGGCGCGGCGATTGTATGTGTCGCCCCAGGGCGCGGGCAAAAACCCGGGCACCCGCCGCTTGCCGTTCCGCACGCTGCGCCAGGCGCGCGACCGGGTGCGGCGTCTGCTGGCCCAAAAACCCGGCGCGGTGGTGGTGGAAATCGCAGGTGGAGTTTACCGGCTGCGGCGGCCGCTGCGCTTTCGCGCCCGGGATTCCGCACCTGCGGGGCAGAAGATCATTTACCGCGCGGCGCCAGGGGCGCGCGTGGTCATCAGCGGCGGCGCTCGCATCACCGGTTGGCGGCCGGTTCCGGGCCGGCGGCATTTATGGAGCGCGGACGCGCCCGCCGGGTTTCCGGGCACACGCCAGCTCTATATCAATGGCGTACGGGCGCGCCGCGCCCGCGGCCGTTTGCCGGCACGGCTGCAACAAACCCCGACAGGCTATATCGCCAGCAACCGCGCGATGGCGCACTGGCGCAATCCCGCCCAGATTGAGTTCGTGTACACCGGCGGCAACGGCCTGTGGTCCGAGCCTTCGCTGGGGCTGGGCGCCTGGACGGAGCCGCGCTGTCCCGTGGCGCAAATCCAGGGACGCATGATCACCATGGCCGAACCCTGCTGGCGAAACTCAACCGCGCGCATTATGCTGCCGCGCGATTCGCGGTTTCATCGCACCGCCAATCTGGTGGGGCCGGCGAGCGTGGGCCGCACACCGGCTTATGCCGTTAATGTCTATGAATTCCTGGGCGCGCCTGGACAGTGGTATTTCGATCCTGGACTGAAAAAGTTTTATTACACACCCCGGGCGGGCGAAAACCTGCGCACGGCGGATGTGGAAGCGCCCGTGCTGCAGACGTTGATCGAGGGCGCGGGCTCTGTGCGGCGGCCGCTGCGCAACCTGGAATTCCAGGGTCTGCGGTTCGAATATGCGGGTTGGCTCTACCCTTCGACGCCGGAGGGTTTCTCCGAAATTCAGGCTAACTATATGGTGACCGGGCGGCATGGCTATGACCGGCAGGCGCTTTGTCATTTTGCGCCTCGGGGGAGTTGCCCCTTCGGGGCCTG
>JAJZKJ010000185.1 GCA_021804195.1 Acidobacteriota bacterium | reverse complement strand
CTCTATGGGCGCAGCTTGGCTGCCCGGCGGTCTTGTGCATTCCCTACCTGCTGGTGACCGGCGCGGCGGGCGACTTCCGCTGGGGCTGGTTTGCGCTTTATACGCTGCTGCCGGATGCGATTGCGCTTCTGCTCTGGCAAGCCCGGCGCGCGGATACGGCAATGCGCGGCAACTGGCGCGACTTTCTCGTCCTCGGCGTGCTGGGGCTGTCCGTGGATTTGCGATGGTTCCAGGGCGCCTGGCCGCCGTATCTGGCCATCTTCAGCAAGATTCTCCTGCTCGATGCGGGCATCTACGGCTTTCTGGCACTGCGGGAACTGGACGGCGTCGGATTCGATCTGCGCCTGCGGCTGCGCGATGTCGGCATTGGCTTGCGCGAGGTCCTCTGGTATACCCCCATCGCGCTGGCGGTCGGCCTGGGTCTGGGCTTTCTGCACACGCATGCCGTCTGGCCGGGGTTTGGGGCGATTGCCTTTGATTGGCTCTTCACGTTCTTCTTCATCGCCGTGCCGGAGGAACTGTTCTTTCGCGGCTGGCTGCAAAACCTGCTGGAACGGCGCATGGGTCGCTACCCGGCGCTGTTTCTCACCGCGGCGCTCTTCGGGCTGGCGCACTTCAACAAGCGCGCGGTCCACTTCAACTGGCGCTATGTGCTGATGGCCGCCATGGCCGGCGTCTTTTACGGGCGCGCATGGCGGGCGCGGCGGCGCGTAGGCGCCTCGGTGGTAACCCACGCCACCGTGGATTCCATCTGGACGCTATGGCTGCGATGAGCGGTGCGGCCAGTGCGTGTGGCTGTAGAGCCGATGCGGGTTGTAGGTGAGATAGCCAAAGCCGACGCGCATGTTGTGATCCACGGTGCCCGGAATGGTGACGGCAATCGTGATGCCCAGAATGGCGTGCGCAATCGCCAGCGGATAAAGATTCCGGTAGCGGAGAAAAACCAGGCAGGCTACAAAACCCCACACGATGGTGGCCGAGACGAGAATGGGATTGGGAAGGTGGGCAAGGGCAAAAATGCCCGCGGCCGCAAACGCGGCCAGGCGCTTGTTGGGCACGAACCGCAGGATGCGCAGCAGAAAAAAGCACTGCAGCAGATACTGCTGGACGCCCGACCACACTGCGTAGAGCCAGTAGTTCTTAATCAGCCAGATCGGCCCGCCGAAAAGGCGCAACGTGTGCAGCCGCGCGGCGACCACACAGGCAACCACGGCCACGGCCAGGGCGGCGCCGCTGATCCACAGCGAGCGGAAAAAATTCTTCCGGCGTAGGCCCATGGCGTCCAGTCCGTCCCAGGAGATGGCGGAGATGACGACAACGGAGGCGGCAGCCACCCACCAGAGCTTGCTTTGCACCGGACGGGGCGTCCAGATCACAAGCAGAATCAGGCCATAGGCGATGGCGATCTCGACAAAGGCGCGGCGCCTGCTGCGCGTGGCATCGTACTCACCTGAAGCAATCGCAGCATCATCCGCCATGCCATTGATGCTAATCCAACCCGCCCGGACTATTCCAGGATGACGGCCGGCTCCGGCTCATGACCGCGAACGGTCAGGGCCACCGCGGCGCCGATAATCAGCGCGCCGCCCAGCCAGGCATAGGGGCCAAGGCGCTCGCCCAGCAGTTCCACGCCAAGCAGCGCACCGAGCGCTGGCTCGATGTTCAGGAAGACGCCGGCGCGCGAGGCAGGCACATGGTGAATGCCCCAGTTCCACAGCAGCGTGGAGGCGGACGTACACAGCAGGCCGCTGATAATCAGCGCCGCCCACACGGCGGCGCTGATGTGCGCAAACGGCAGCGGCGCCACCTTGCGATGCGTGAACGGCGAAAGCGCCCACGGACCCAGAACCCACAAAACCAGCATGCCCGTGCCGGCCAGGATGGTGTAAGCCGTCACCACCGTGGGGCTGTGGCTTTCCATCAGCTTCTTGCTGAGCAAAATCCAGACCAGGGCGATAACGAGCGACGCGAAGACCAGCATGTCGCCGGCCAGCGACGGCTGTTCATAGGCGCCTCTGCCGCTGCCGCCGCCCAGCGCCACCAGCACCGCGCCGGCCGTGGAGACGCATAGCGCCAGCCAGCCGAACCAGTCCAGCGACTCGCCGGCAAACAGCGCGGCGCCCACGGCCAGCAGCACCGGCATGGCGCCAACCATGAGCGAAGCATGACTGACCGTGGTGCGCGCCAGCCCCTGATACTGGAGCAGAAACTGAAGCGGGACGCCAAGCGCCGCGCAAAGAAGAAGCATGCGCGTTTCAGCCCAGTTGAGCCGCACGCGGTTGCGCAGCGCCACCGGCAGCATGCCCGCCGAGGCAAACAAAAAACGGTAGAGCACCATGTGCCCTACGCTCATCTCGTCAAGGGCGATCCGGCCGAAGTAGAAGCCCGTGCCCCAGAAAGTGCCGGCCAGGGCGCATGCGCCGTACCCCAGCAGCGCAATGCGGCGGCCAGTCTTGGCGTCCGGTTTCATCCTGCTTTCACTCTCGCACATGCGGCCCTTGTGAGCGGACCGCGGCTCGGTCGCGGGCCTCAATGGGTCATCCGCGGGCGCGGTTGCGCAAGCCAATCGGCGAAAAACAGTCCGGCGATGACCAGCATCGGAATTGCGATGGCAGCCGCCCACCCGGGATGCACGGGCAAAACGTGCCAGGCGTAGAGCGCCGCGGCCAGCGTGAAAAACAGAACCCCCGGCCACTCCCATCGCCACGCGGCCGCAAGGATTGCCACAACCATGGCGGCTGGAATCAGATGGATGCCAAAGGCAAGCGCCGTGCGCCAGAAACCGTGCGGCTCATTGAATACATCCAGCGCAAAGACGCCCAGAAAGATGGCAAAAGCAATGGTGAGAATTCGCGGCGGCCAAAAAAGCAGCGGCCCGGTTTTGCGGCTCATGCGTTTCACCTCCGTGCCCGGAAAAACGTCAACGCCGCCAATATTGTAGCTCCGGGGAGAGATGTCTTCGGACCCGCGCACACTGCGCAGCGGGGAGGCAGAACATCCGCGGAGTCCGCCCAGCAAACGCCGCCGGCGCAAATACACAAATCACAGCATATCGGCGAAAATATTCTCTGATGGCAAACTGCGGTTTCCTGCTGCGCCTTCATCAAATGCGGTCAAGGTTGCGAGCCTGCCTGTTGCCGGCGCTTGCCCTGGCTCTGGCGTGCTCCGTGCCGGTTCATGCGCAAAAGTGGAGTTCGCTTCCCAAGGACCCCCCGGCCTTGATAGCGCCCAAGCTGAAAGACCATTTCCTGCCGGATCTGCTGCCCGGCAAGCCCAAAATCCCGCCCCTGGCGAAGATTCCGGTGACTCAACTGGATTTTGCGCCGCCCAATCCCATCTTCGTGGGCTATCGCTACAGCATGGCTTCGCTGGACTTCCTGGGCGAAAACCAGCTCCTGTTCACCTTCCGCGTGCCGGGCCTGATCCGGCGCGGGCCGGGCGGGTATCAGGACAACCACGAGCGCCAGATGCGCGCCGTGGTGCTTGCCCTGCCTTCAGGCAAGATCCAGGCAAATGCCCGGTGGAAGCTGTACGATCAGCAGCGCTACGTGTGGCCGCTCAACGATGGGCATTTTCTGTTGCGGGTCCGCGCCACGCTCTTCGAGGGCAACAAAAAACTGCAATTGAAGCCGATTCTGCACTTTCCCGGCCCTCTGCTGACGATCGGGATGGACCCGAACCAAGAATATCTGCTGACCAACAGCCGCGAACCGGCAGTGCCGCCGGGTAGAACCGCGACCGGCAGCCCCGCGGCCGGGAGCGGCGGGTACCGACAGGCTTCCGGCGCAGAGCCCGAATTTGTGCTGCGCCTTCTGCGCCGCAGCACCGGCGACGTTGTCATGGTGAGCCGGGAGCAGTCCGTGATTCACCTGCCCATCAACAGCACAGGCTACCTCCAGAGCGCACAGCTTAACGGCCCGCTCTGGACGGTGCGGATGAACTACTTCAATGGCGGGAGCGCGAATCTGGCAACCATAAAATCCGCCTGTTTGCCCACCTACAACTTCATCTCCGAAAATGAAATGCTCGCGACCACCTGCAAGCAGGACGGCGGCTTCCGCCTGATCGGAATGACCACGGCCGGACAGTTGCTCTGGTCGGACACAACCTCGGGCTATTCGGTTTGGCCGCTGGTGCGGCGGTCGGCAAACGGGTTGCGCCTGGTGCGCGAAACCCTGGCGGTCACCCACCCGATTGGCGCCTTCTGGGCGCTGGAAGCGCGGGATGTCGAGGCGCAGCGGGTGCGCGTCTTCAACGCCGCAACTGGCGATGTCGTCTTCGAAACAACGGTTGATCCCGTGCTGGACGGGGGCGGCAATGTGGCTATTTCGCCCTCGGGCCGGCGCGTGGCCATCCTGACGCATGGGGCGATTGATGTCTACGATCTGCCCCCGGCGCCGCCCTTGCCTAAACCGCCAGGCACTGCCAGCGCGCAGTGAGTATCCTCCGGTCAAACCGGAGGCTTCATGGTTTGTGGCCCCTCAATGGGACCTGAAGTGGCTGTACTGGCATTTGTGCAACCTGCCCGGATCCCGCGCCGGAGGCGCGGTGTTCATTAGCCCCGTGCCTTAGCGTGGCGATGAAGCGCAGTATTGATGCACCGAGTCGCGTGGGGACGTTGCCTGGACCCGCGGCGTTCCCGCAAAGGCCCTGCAATAATGGCTCGCGGCGCGACTCCCGCAAGGGTCAAACCTCTGCGGCCTCCCCGGCAAAGCCGGGGCTTCTCCCATGAGCGAATAGACACCACCACACTGCGGCCTTCCTGCGCCAACCTGTGTAAACTGAGCGATGGGGGATTCTGGTGGGGACGGCTTTGGTCCATTACACAGCTGCGGCGGCAAGCGATAAAGGCCGCAAGCGTCCCTCCAATGAAGACGCTTTCGGCTTTTCCGTGGAGCACGGCGTATTCGTGCTCTGCGACGGGATGGGCGGTGCCGCGGCAGGAGAAGTGGCCAGTTCGGTTGCGGTAAACGAAATCCTGCGGCGGCTCTCCCAGCGCGCCGCCGATGCGCCCCTGCTCGCGGCCGCCGAAGAGGCCATCTACAGCGCCAATGAGGCAGTTCACAAGCGCGCGCAGCACGAACGCAAGCTCAGGGGCATGGGCACTACCATGGTGTTGGTGGTCGTGAACGAACACCGCGCCTGGGTGCTGAATATTGGCGACAGCCGCTGTTACCTGCTGCGCGGCGGCCATCTGCGGCAGATTACGCTGGACCACTCCCTGGTCGAGGAGCAGGTTCGGGAGGGCCGCATGAGCCCCGAGGAGGCGCTGCGCTCGCCGCTGCGCAACGTGATTACGCGCGCGCTCGGAACCCACGGCACGGTTACGCCCGATGTCTTCGCGATCGAAACCGAACCCGGCGACCTGTTTCTGCTCTGCTCGGACGGACTGACCCGCGAAATCGACGATCGCGAG
>JAJZKJ010000184.1 GCA_021804195.1 Acidobacteriota bacterium | reverse complement strand
AATCACCGCGGCCGCGGCTTGCCCGCCGCGGGCCGTCTCCCACAAACGCACCGAGATCCGGGGCAGGGCATTGGCCAGCCCGGCCACCCATCCCCGCGCGCCGGCGGCCGCGCCTTCGAGCACCGCGTCATCCAGCCCGACCAGAATCTCCAGGCGATCCTGCAAGAGTCCGCGGATCGCGGTAATGCGGCGAACGTCGCCGCTCGATTCTTTGACGGCCCGCAGATTTGCGCATTCCTTTGCCAGCTCGGCGATCTGCTCGGGCAGAAAATCCGCGCCATACGCGATGGGGTTGTTGTAGAGCATGCAAGGCAGATCGGTGGAGCGCATCACCGTCAGCACATGGGCTTTCAATTCCCGCCAGTCACCGGCGTAGACATAAGGCGGCAAAACCATCAGTCCGGCGCATCCGGCCTTGGCCGAGTCGCGGGCCAGCGCCACGGCCTCGGCCGTGCTCAGCGCCGCGATGCCGCTGATCACCGGCGCGCGATCGCCCAGGGTACGGCGGCAGGTCTGTAATATTTCAACTTTCTCCGCCGCCGCCAATGTCGCTCCTTCGCCCAGCGAACCCAGCGCGACAATGCCCTGGCAGCCTTCATTCACCAGCCACTGGCAATGGGCCGCCAGTTGCGCATGATCCACGCTGAAATCAGGTTGAAAAGGAGTGGTGATTGCGGGCAAGACGCCGCGCCAGGTAACGGTCATAAGATGAGCTCCGTTGTCGTTTCTTTATTCGTATCCGCGGCTAGGAGAGCCAGCGTCTCGGTTCGCGCGGGTGACACGGGCGGCCGGGGCGTATCAAATTGCCAGTTCCATAGCCAGCCCGTGATCACCGAACAGACGCGGCCCTGGCAGGCGCCCATGCCGCAGCGCTCCTGCAGCCGTGCTTCCCGCCAGGAATGATAACCGCGGAGCCGTCCCAGCGGCACATCCTCGCAGCGGCAAACGATCGTCTCATCGCTGGATAGCCGCCGCAGTTCGGGGTTGATCCGGCCGGCCCGCGCCAGGGCGCGGGCAAAAGCGCGCTGGCGCTCCCGTGCCTTGCGCCAGTGTCGCGCCTGTTCCGTCTGGCCGGCCGCCGCCAGGCCGGCGATCCTGCCTTCCAGCAGGGACAATTCCAGTCCGCCAATGCCGGTGATCTCGCCCGCGCACCATATATTAGGTTGCGAGGTAAGCTGAAAATCATCCGCCGCGATGGTCGGCGGCTGATTTTTCTCCGCCGGAACCAATTCGCACCCAAATAAACGTGCCAGCTCAACGTTGGGCGCCAGGCCAAAGCCGCAGGCCAGCCAATCGCATTCTTCCCGCCAGCGCTGGCGGCCGCGCCGCAGCCGCACCGATGTCAGCCAGCCGGAAGGTTTATGCTTCGCCTCATCCGCTTCCGCGGCTTCCACCCAGCAATGCGTCAGGTAGGGAACTCCGTGCAATTGCCGGAATAATTCCGCTGCCTGCCTCCGTTTTTCCGGTGACCGCAGACTTGCCCAGGCCAGCCCCGCCAGTTGCATGCGCGTCGCCTGTTCGGCAATGCCAATGATCTTCGCGCCCTGTGAGCGTAAAAAAGCCGCCACGGCCGGCAGCAAGGGTCCGCTGCCGGCCACCATCACGCGCTGCCTGTGAATGTCCAGGCCGTTCTTGACCAGCGTCTGTAACCCGCCCGCGCCCAGCACTCCCGGCAATGTCCAGCCGGGAAAAGGCAGGAATATCTCCCGTGCTCCCGGCGCCAGCACCAGTTTTTCCCACGGTAGGCGCTCTGCTCCGGCCGCGTCTTCCACCAGCAGAGATTGCGCGTCTGCCGCAACCACCCGGCGTCCGCCGAGCCATTGGGCGCCCGCCTGCCGCGCTTGTTCCCACAATGCCGCGGCGGCTGTCGCGGCCTCACCCGCGCTCGCTCTCCAGATTTGCCCGCCCGGCTCGGGGTTTTCGTCCAGCAGCATCACCCGTGCATAGGGCGCCGCGCTGGCGGCGGCGGCCAGTCCCGCCGGTCCGGCGCCGATGATGGTGACAGTTCCGGTCTTCATGGCGTGGTAATCTTCATCCCGGGCCGGCAATAGGTCATGCAGCCCAGGCAATGAGCGGTGCCGTCAATCGTCACCCGGCATTCCATGCAGACGCCCATGCCGCAGAACGCGGCGCGTGGCTGGCCGCTGCACGAGCGCCGATTGGCGATTCGCTCTCGCAACAGCAGCGCCGCCACCGTAATCTCCGCGCCGGCTGTGACCGGCTGCCCGTTCACAAAAACTGTAAAAACTTCAGACATGTTCCATGTTTTCCGGCTCGGCGATAAAACGCGCTGGTAGGTACGGCTCGGCGGGAATGGGCATTGCGGAGCCGAGAATTTGCGCCATCAATAATTCCGCCGTGCCCAGCGAAGTCGTAATGCCCAGCCCTTCATGGCCCAGCCCGGCATAGATGTGCGGCCGCTGCGGCAGCGGGCCGATGCAGGGCAGATCATCGGGAGTGGCCGCTCGGAATCCGGTCCAGGCGCGTAGCCCGCGCAATGTCCGCAGCCGCGGCACATACGTTTGCGCGCGGGCCAGCATCTGGCCCAATATGGCCGGCTCGACCGCGCCATCGGAGGAATATTGCCGGGAAGATCCAATCAGCACCTGCCCCGTGGCCCGGGGTTGCAGGTTAAAAGATACCGAACTTTCCTCGCGGGCATGCGCCCGGCGCAGATATCCGAGCTCCACCAGTTGGTGCCGCAAAAAATCCGGATAGCGATCCGTAATCAGTAAATGTCCTTTGCGCGGCCGCAGCGGAATTTCGGGAATCAGTTCCGGCCCTTCGCGTCCGGTGGCCACAATGATGGCGCCGGCCGCGATTGGATCGCCTCCGGCTAAATGGATTGCCTGCTCATTGAGGTGGGTCATTGTGACTCCCCGCCGTATCTCGGCGCCCGCATTTTGCGCTTGCCGCAAGAGCCATTGCGCGGCGGCGGGCGGGTAAAGCACGCCGTCATCCGGAACCCGCAAGGCGCCGGCCAAACCTGGCCGCAGGCAGGGTTCGGCCTCGGTTAACTGCTGCGCGTCCAGGAGTTCTCCGGTCACGCCCCGTGCCGCGAACCATGCCTGTTTCCGCCGCGCCAGTTCCCATTCCTCATCGTCCGCGGCGATCCAGAGCGTGCCGCAACTCCGGTATTCGGCGGCTTCGGGCAGCTCGGGTAGCAACTGCCTCCAAAGTTGCCGGGAAAAATGCGTCAGGACCAGTTGCGCTTCCGAGCCGTCCATGACGACGATGTGTCCCATGCCGGCCGCGGTCGCGCCGCCACAGGCGATTTCTCTATCCAGGGCGATCGTGCGCAATCCGGCCCGGGCTCCGGCCCGGGCGCAAGCCGCGCCCACGATGCCGCAGCCAATGACGGCGAGATCAAAGGTTCGGGTTGAACTGGCCATGGTCCGGAACGGTAATGCCCCAGCGAAATGGATCCTCGGGCTGTAAAATAATTTCCGCCTGGCTGGTGATGTGCGCCCTCCCGGTAATATAGGGTCGCACGTAACCCGGCTGGTCACCGGCTTCGTAACTGGCGCTGAATTGGCTGCCGATAATGCTCTCCTGCCGCCAGATTTCTCCCGGCTTCAGTTTGCCGTCGGCATGGAGACAGGCCAGTTTGGCGCTGGTTCCGGTGCCGCAGGGAGAACGGTCGTAGGCCAGCCCGGGGCAGAGCACGAAATTGCGCGCATCGGCCTTGCGGCTCGGCCCGGTCAATTCAATATGATCAATCTCTTCCCGGTTGGCGCCGGTAATTCCCTGGCGCGTCAGGGCCTGTCGCAGGCCACAGGCAAATTCAGTCAGTGCCGGCAGATTCTCGATTTCGAGTGTCAGTCCGTGATCTTCCACCAGAAAAAACCAGTTCCCGCCCCAGGCGATATCGCCGGTGATTTCACCTCGGCCTGGCGCCGTCACCTTCACCGCTGGCTGATAGCGGTAGCTGGCCACATTGCTGATCGTGGTTTCGCCATGGGCATGCTGCTGGCACTGTATGTTACCCACCGGAGTCTCCAGTTGAAACTTTCCCGGCTCCAATCGCCCGAGAGCATGCAGCGTGGCTGCGACTCCGATCGCGCCATGTCCGCACATGCCCAGATAACCGGCATTGTTAAAAAAAATCACTCCCGCGGCGCTGGCCGGGTCTTCCGGTGGGCAAAGCAGGGCGCCTACCAGGGCATCGCACCCGCGCGGTTCATGGATCAATGCCTGGCGGTAATGATCAAAATGGCTTCGAAAACGCTTTCTTCGTTCCGCCATGGAGCCTGCGCCTAATTCCGGACCGCCTGCCAGCACAACGCGCGTCGGCTCGCCCGCGGTGTGCGAATCCATGACCGAAATCCGGATTTCATGCTGAGCATTCCGCATAAAGTTGAAATATACGTAGGCTAACATTTCCGCCAACCGATAGGCTGCCGCACGCTCCGCCGCTACAATTCTTCTATGGCTATTGAGCCGCGGCAATTATCTGAGCGCCTGCGGGCCGTGCGCGAGCGCATCGCCGAAGCCTGCGCGCGCGCCCGCCGCGATCCCGCTGCAATCCGGCTGATGGCCGTCACCAAAACCCAGCCGCCGGAAGCCGTGGCGCTGGCCGCCTCCCTGGGCCTGACCCTGTTCGGGGAAAATCGCGTTCAGGAAGCCGAACTGAAACGCCCCGCCGTCGAAGCGCTGCTCGCGGATGCGCCTGCCCGGCCCGCTTCTCCGCTCGAATGGCATCTCATTGGACCCTTGCAATCGAATAAAGCCGCGCGCGCGGCCGCGCTCTTTCAGGTTGTGCAAACCCTGGATCGCTCGGAATTGATCCAGCGCCTCGATCGCCTCCAGCAAGCCCGCATGCTCGAGCATCCCGGGCTTACGCCACTGCCGGTCATGCTCGAGATCAATCTCGCGCGCGAGCCGCAGAAGCATGGCGCCGCGCCGGACATGGCCCCGGCCCTGGCCGATGCCGTGCTGACCTGTCCCAGCTTGCGTCTATGCGGCTTAATGACCGTGCCGCCCGATCTGCCCGCCGATCAGGCCCGGCCCTATTTTGCCCAGCTAAGGGAATTAAGCGGTAAACTGCGCGAGACGCGCGGCCTGATCCATCAGCCTTGGGAGCTTTCCATGGGCATGTCGCACGACTACGAAGCGGCGATTGAAGAAGGCGCGACGCTGGTGCGGTTGGGCACGGCGTTATTTGGCCCGCGCGAATAATTTGTTGCTTTTTACTTTTTCTTCTTACCCACCGACGTCAGCGCCTGCCGCGCCTCGGCCGCGATGGCCTGCAGTTGCTGTCCTGCCTGCGCCATCTGTCCCTGTGCGGTGTCCTGCTGGTATTGCCGTAAATGGCCGGCAATGGATTCGAGCACCGAGGCCGGCACCATGCCGGTAATGATCATGGGCGCCGGCGCGGCCGTAGTCGTGGTGGCTGCTTGCATCGCCGTTCCCGATGCTCTATTGCCGGG
>JAJZKJ010000183.1 GCA_021804195.1 Acidobacteriota bacterium | reverse complement strand
AGCCCCCACGCAGAAGCACAAACCCCAAAGCCAGCACCAGAGAAACCAGAAACGCGATCACGGCAGTGCGGAAGGGCCGTGGAAACACGGGGACTTGCTCCACCAGCGCGGGACTGATCACGCGCAAGGTTTCAGAGTGCAAATTAGCGGAAACCGCCGCTTCCTGAATGCGCTGCAGCAGTTGGTAATAAAGCTTGGTGTAATTTTGCGCGGCCGCCCGCAGGGTGGAATAGGGGATGGCCTTAAGGTTAAAGCGATCCATGGCCAGTTTTTGCCGCGCCAATTCCTGGCGCAGCAGATGCACGCGCACCGCGGCCATTTGATAACGGCTATGCAACTGATCGGCGGCATGCCTTTCCTGAGCGCTGAGCAGGGCGCGGTCATGCCGCAACAGCGCGGCTTGCTCGCGATAAATGGGGAATTTAGGGCCATAAACCTGCGCCATTTGCCGCAAACTGCGCTGATCCTGCTGCACGCGCTTGGTCAAGCTCAACAAATATTCATTGTGCTCAGTCGCGATCAATGCGTCCAGATTGCCGGATTTGGCTAATGCATTCTGGGACTGAATCTGAATGAGATGATTCTGGGCGGTATCGAGTTCCTGATTCACCTGACTCAATCGGGCCAGCATGATATTGTCTTTAGAATCGGGGTTGAGCACATCGTATTTATTCTCATAATGCACCAGGGCGGCCTGGCTGCGCTCCATATGAGAGCGCAAGTCAACCAGTTGCATCCGCATGGATTTTGAAGTGCCCATGAGCGCCTGCACGCGGGTGTTGGCGTCATGCTCAATCAGGCTTTGCAACAGGCTGTTGGCAACCTGGGCGGCACGCCCAGGGTTGACGGAGCGAAAAGATACCAGCAGCAAATAGGTGTCGCGCGGCTGACTCACGCTGATGCGCGAGGTGACTTTTTTCAGCACATGATTCAGCTGCGCTTCGCTCATGGCCAGCAGGCTTTTGCCGGCCAGGCGGCCGCCGAATTCGCGGGTTGCGGCCAGATCCTGGGTGCGGATGGTTTTCATCACCACGGCCGGGCTCATCAGTACCTGCGATTCGGTGGTCAGCAGGCGTAGCGCGCTCAAGGGGATATTGCTCCGGGAGGAGCCGCCCATGCTGGCGACATTTTGACTGGCCGGATCAATCCGCAGTATGGCGGTGGATTGATACTGTTTGGGCAGAACGAGCGCGATCAGTGTCGCGACCGCCGTGATCACTAGAACGAAGGTGATGATTTGCCAGCGATAGCGATTCGCCAAATGCCAGTAGGCATTGAGCGGAATTTCACCGCCCGCAGCCGCGTTTCCGGTGGACCAGGCGGCGAGGCGGTCCGCTCCCGGCTCTCCGGCATTGCGGATCGCCAGTTCATCTTGACGGGGTATGGGTTTAGGCATGAGAGATCAATGGATCAATTCAGGTGTCGCGTCGCGCGGTCTCGCGGCCGCCAGTTCCGCAACTCAGCTTGACTTATGGGAAATGATAGGCGGCGCCCAAGGTGACGATTTGAGCGGCATCCTGCAGCGCGGTCATGAGAACCTTGCGGCGCCCGTCCCGCGGTATATAAAGAATATCGCCCGCTTCCAGTTGAGGGTCGGGCACCTTGTGCTTCAGGATGCGCCCAACGTGAATGTGTTCAACATGCTGCAAGCCGTTGCCGGCGGTATGAATAATTTCTGCTTGTCCTTTATTCGCGTATTGCAGTAAACCCCGGGCCAGGGCGATGGCATTCAAGACATTGATGGGCTGATCGGCGGTGATGGGAAAGGCGCCAGGTCTGGTCAATGCGCCCACCACATAGATCATCTGATGCGGCAGCACCGTCACGGTTTCTTTCCCGGTCAATAGCGGGTTGTCGCGTGGTTGCTGGGTTTGGAGCGAGCGCATCAGGTTATAGCTTGCAATGCGAGTCCGGCCCTGATGCACCGCGCTGACCAGCACCGTGGTGCCCGCGGCCGAAGAGGGGCCCCCGGCGCGGGAGAGGACTTCCAGCAACGTCATCGGATGATCGGCTTGAAGGGTGAGAGGATGATTAACCGCGCCGATCACGACAATGGGCTTGCTTTCTACCTGCACCACGGAAACTTGCACCAAAGGCTGGCGAGCCAATCCCTGCGCGACCAGCGCCCGCGAGATTTTTTTTTGCAATGCGGGGGTGGTCAGACCCGCGGCTGCAATCGGCTGGCTTACAAAGGGAAGCCGGATGCGGCCCTGGCTGCTGACCCGCACTTGCCGGGTCAATTCCGGCATTTGAAACACAAAAACGGCCAGTAAATCATTGCGGCCAATCCGGTAGCTATCGGGCACCGCGGGCGAAATTTGCGAAGGTTGTATGGCATTGGGCGAGGAATTGACGAGCGTCGGCGGCAGCGCTATGCTGCTGCCGGTATCCTGGCCCCGGAGCGGCGCCAGGCAAAAATTACCCAGGAGCAGCAAAAACAAGATTCGCCAGGGCCAAGGCCGGGATTTGCATGGAGAAGGGTTCATCATAGATCAAATTAGGTTCAGGATATAGCTAACCTGTTGGCCATAAACATTTCTTTCGCAATGTCCCAATAACTTCTTCCACCAGCTCCTCCGCATTCTTCTCGGCCGATAGTAGCACCAAGTCGGGGTTCCGGGGCGGTTCATAGCTCTGTCCGATTCCGGAGAGCTGGGTCAAAGCGCCCGCATCCGCACGGGCATAGAGTCCCTTGGTGTCACGCTGCCGGCAAATTTCCAGGGGACAATCCACGAAAATTTCGAGGAAATTTTCAGGCCCGATGCGTTGCTTGATCTGATCACGGTCCCGCTGGAAGGGCGAGACAAACGAGCAGAGAACGATATTTCCCTGCTCGAAAAACAGCCGCGCCACTTCGCCCGCGCGGCGGATGTTTTCGCTGCGATCCGCGGGTGAAAAGCCCAGATCACCGCATAATCCATGCCGCAGTTGATCGCCGTCGAGCAGCATGGTCTGGCAGCCGACGGCGAACAACTTCTGTTCCAGCGCCCGCGCCAGCGTGGATTTGCCACTGCCCGATAATCCGGTGAACCACAGCACACCCGCCTTATGCCCATTGCGCGCTTCCCGCCGTTCCCGCGGCAGGTTCCACGGCTCCCAGACCACGCCGGCGGAAACGGCGGTACTGGCCGCCGCGGTTTGAATCTGCCGCGTCTCGCTCCGGATCATGCCCGCCGCCACCGTCATGTGCGTAAAGGCATCCACCAGAATGAAACTGCCGGTGGCCGCATTGCGATCGAAGGCATCAAAAAATATGGATTCGGAAGTGGTGATGTTGACCCGCCCAATATCGTTTTGTTCCAGCCGGGCCGCCGGCTGCCGGTGCAGGCTGTCCACATCCATGCGATATTCCACCTGGGTGACAGAGGCTCGGGTGGTGCGGGTGGTATGGCGCAGGATATAGGTCTGGGCCGGATCCAGGGGCCGTTCATCCATCCAGCACAGCATGGCGTCAAATTGCTTGCCCACCAGGGGCAGATTATGGCGGCGCACGATCATGTCGCCACGGCTGATATCAATTTCATTTTCGATTTCCAGCACCACCGAATCGCCGGCGCTGGCTTCCGGCACGGATACCAGCTCCGCCTGGAGGGCGCGCACCCGCGAGGTCTGGCCGGAGGGCAGGGCGGCGATTTCATCACCGGGGCGAATCACCCCGGAGACGATCTGCCCGGCGAAGCCGCGGAAATCCTGGTGCGGGCGAATCACATACTGCACAGGCAGACGAAAATCCAGCAAGTTGCGGTCAATCGCGATATTGACGGTTTCCAGATGGTGCAGGAGCGTGCTGCCCTGATACCAGTCCATGCGAGCACTGCGCTCGACCACATTATCGCCATGCAGGGCGGAAACCGGAATAAAGACCAGATCCTTGATCTCCAGCTTGGCGGCAAAGGCGGTGAACTCATCCACGATCTGGCGGAAGGCCGTCTCCGACCAGTCCACCAGGTCCATCTTATTCACCGCGATCAGATAGTGGGGGATGCCCAGCAGCGATGAGATAAAGGCATGCCGCCGCGACTGGGTCAGCACGCCTTTGCGGGCATCGAGCAAGATCA
Organism: Acidobacteriota bacterium; assembly: GCA_021804195.1. The sequence goes on along the minus strand of JAJZKJ010000183.1, from coordinate 1,401 downwards.
GCGCCAAGTCGGCGCAGGAGGCTCCGGTCACCATGTTGCGCGTGTATTGCGCGTGTCCCGGAGTGTCGGCGATGATGAATTTGCGCCGGGGTGTGGCGAAATAGCGGTAGGCCACGTCAATCGTGATGTTTTGCTCGCGCTCCGCCCGCAGTCCATCGGTCAGCAACGCCAGGTTCAGGCCCTCATCGCCCCGCCGGCGGCTGGCTGATTCCATGGCCTGCAACTGATCTTCAAATATGGATTTGGTGTCGTAAAGCAGACGGCCAATGAGTGTGCTTTTACCGTCATCCACGCTGCCGGCGGTGGAAAAGCGCAGCAAATCCATCGCCGGAAACAGATGGGTGGATTCAATCGCCGCAACCGGCCGGACCGCCGCGGGCAGAACCGGATGCGGTGCTGTTTCCGGTGTGATGAGCATCGTATCCATCAAAAATATCCCTGCCGCTTGCGGTCTTCCATGGCCCCCTCGCTGCGCTGGTCATCGAGCCGGCCGCCCCGCTCCGTGACCCGCGCGGCCGCAGTTTCTAAAATGATGTGCTCCACGGTCGCGGCAGGGGACTCGATGGCGCCGGTGCAGGTGGCATCACCCACGGTGCGAAAGCGCACGTGCTGTTCCCGCGGCGCCTCCCCGGGCAACAAGCGGACAAATGGGGTTTCCGCCAGCAGCAAGCCACCGCGTTTGAAAACCCGGCGGGGATGGGAAAAATACAGGCTGGGCAGGGCAATTCCCTGGCTAGCGACATACTGCCAGACATCCAATTCCGTCCAGTTGGAGAGCGGAAAGACGCGAAAATGCTCGCCGGGTCCTTGCAGCCCGTTATAGAGGTTCCATAATTCCGGACGCTGATTTTTAGGCTCCCACTGGCCAAAACCATTGCGATGGGAAAAAATCCGCTCTTTGGCCCGCGCTTTTTCCTCGTCCCGGCGCCCACCCCCCACGGCGCAGTCAATTTTAAGTTCCTGAATCGCGTCGAGCAAAGTGACCGTTTGCAAGGCGTTGCGGCTGGCCCAGGGACCCGTCTCTTCCTGGACCCGTCCCGCTTGTATGGAGTCCTCCACTTTGCGAACGATCAGCCGGGCGCCTAATTGCTCCGCCAGCCAGTCCCGATAAATCAAGGTTTCCTGGAAATTATGGCCGGTATCAATATGGAGCCAGGGCAGGGGAGAACGGCCCGGCCAGAAAGCGCGGTGCGCAAGATGAGCCAGGGTGATCGAGTCTTTGCCGCCTGAAAACAGAATGGCCGGATTTTCAAACTGTCCGGCGACTTCGCGCAGTATGTGGATAGCTTCGTTTTGTAATTGTTTTAAATGATTTTGTACTGGCATGGGCCGGCCCGCGCAAGCAGGCAGTTTCAGAATGATTAAGAAAGCTGAACCTAGGGAGGTCTGGGTATGCCAGAT
>JAJZKJ010000182.1 GCA_021804195.1 Acidobacteriota bacterium | reverse complement strand
ACCACTCGCTGGCTGAAAAATATGGCGTCTGGAAAGAAAAGTCCATGTATGGCAAAAAATACATGGGTATCGAGCGCACCACTTTTGTTATTGATTCACAGGGTAAAATCCACCGTATCTTTTCCAAGGTGAAGGTGGATCAACACCACCAGGAAGTGCTCGCCGCCCTGGCCACGGCGCCTTAAAATGGCGCGTCCCCACCCTCTCCTGGCTCTACGCCTCTCGCAGCGTCGCCATTACACAACGCTGGTGGCCGGCGGCATCTCGAATAATTCGTGGCTCTGAAAATTTTCCGCAGTCGCCGATAATGCCGGCCACCGCCGCCGCCTGATCAAATCCGGTTTCCATCAGCAACATCCCGCCTGGCAACAGATATTCCGACGCACCCGCCACAATCCGATGGTAAAATGCCAAGCCGGTTTCTCCCCCATCCAGCGCCACACGTGGTTCATGGTCTTTCACTTCCGGCATCAAAGCTGCAATCTGCCCGGTTGCAATGTACGGTGGATTAGCCACAATCAGATGAAATCTTGGTCGCACCGGCAAGCTGCCCAACGCCTCATACAAATCCCCCCGCAGCAGCCGAACTCGCTCCAACACGCCGGCCCCGCGGGCGTTAACCTCCGCCACCGCCAGCGCCGCCTCGCTTATATCCGTTGCTATAACTCTGGATTCCGGCACATGTCTGGCCAGGGCAATGGAGATGCAGCCGCTGCCCACGCCCAATTCCAGTATTTCCGGCTTTTCCCACGTGGTGGCCAGCCGCACGGACCGAATGGCCGTTTCCACCAGCGTTTCGGTGTCCGGTCGCGGAATCAGTACGTCCGGCGATACCGCAAACTCCATCGAGAAAAACCAGCTCTTGCCGATCAGATATGCCACCGGGGCATGCTCCCGTCGCTTTTTCACCAGATCGCGGAATTTTTCAATTTCTGCCGGCCCGGGCACTTTTTCAAATTGCGTGTACAGCTCCATCCGACTGCAGCCCAGCACATGTGCCAGCAGCAGCTCCGCCGAAAGTCGCGGCTCATCAATCTCATGCCGGGCGAAAAAGTCGTTCGTCCACTGCAACAGTGTGCCGATCGACCAGATCGTCTTTGTTTGCGCTGCCATAGATCTGTCTTAAGTTGCCCGACTGTCCAGTCACTTCCTGCCAGCCGGCCCGGGCGGAAAAATGGAGGCAAGGGGACTCGAACCCCTGACCTTCTCGATGCCATCGAGACGCTCTCCCAACTGAGCTATGCCCCCAGACCATTCCGCGGCACTTAATTTACCTCATACCCGCCGCCCGTGCAACCACCCCACCAGCCCCCGGCCCCCGGCACATTGCCCCCGCCCCTTGTGTCAGGCCATGGTCAATGGCTACAATACTCTTAATTGGCCAGGTTGGCGATCGGCCTTAACCGTCGCTCTCAGGCAGCCGCAAGGATGTAAATTGAGTGTAGACCAGGGATGGGTCCATCACATGATTGACGTTTTATCGCACCGCTTTGAAACACTTCCGCTACCCATCCGGCGAGATACGTATTTTACCTAAAAGGATCGGCGATGACTGAACTCCGCGAACATACCCTGCTTCCCACACGCATGACCTGGCAGAATGGCCACGGCAACGGACACTCCTCCGATGCCGCAGCCCACTCTGCCGCCTCCACCGCCCCATGGAAAAGGCTCGCCATCCGTCCCTTGGGTCTTTCCCTGGATCAGATGATCATGCTCATCGCCCTGAGCTTGCTCGGCTTTGGCTTTCTCATGGTGCATAGCGCCGATGCCCGCGTTGGACCGGTCAATTTTCAAGCCGAATTAACCCACTTGTTTTTCAGTGCTGTCACCATACACGTACTCCTTGCCGTTGCCGCCATGTGGGCCCTCTCCCGCCTCAATTACCGCCGGCTCATCGGCAATCGCCTGGCCACCTCTCCGGCTACCATCCTGATGATCGTCTCTTTATGCCTGCTCGCCCTGGTGCTCACCCATTTTGGCGCCAGGATCAACGGAGCCAAACGCTGGCTGGAGGTGCCATTGGGCAGCCATCGCCTGAGCTTCGAACCATCGGAACTCGCCAAATGGGCGCTGGTCTTATTTATTGCCGCCTTCGCCGTACATCAAAACGCCAATATCCGCAGCTTCTGGAAGGGATTTATCCCGCTGGTGGCCGCCACCGGCGTGATCTGCCTCCCCATTCTCGTGGAAGATTTCGGCACCGCCGTGCTCATCGGCTCCGTGGCGGTGATCCTCATGCTGCTGGCTGGCTGCCGCTGGTGGCACATTGCCCTGCTGCTGCCCGTCGCCGCCATCCTCGCCTACTTTGCCGTCTGGCACAGTGCCTATCGCCGCGAACGCCTCCTGATATTTCTGCACCCTCATCTGGACCCCAAAGGCGCCGGTTATAACCCTATTCAATCCCTGTTGTCCTTCCACAGCGGTGGATTCTGGGGGAGAGGCTTGGGCAATGGCATTCAAAAAATGGGGTTCCTGCCGGAAGACAGCACCGACTTCATCTTCAGCCTCATTGCCGAAGAACTCGGATTTTTTGGCTGCATGCTCGTCATATCGCTCTTCATCGCCTTAACAATCTGTGGATGGATGGTCGTACACCGCGCCAAAGATGCCTTCGGCAAGTTACTGGCCTTTGGCGCCACAGCCACCATCGCCTTTCAGGCCATGATGAATGTCGCCGTCGTAACCGTCACGGTCCCTACCAAGGGCATCGCACTGCCCCTCATTTCGGCCGGTGGCACAGGTTGGGTGCTCACCGCGGCGGCCATCGGATTGATCATGAGTGTGGAACGCGTTAATCGTGCGGAGCCGCAGCTTCCCCACACCCCCACCGGCTCTTCGACGCAGCGCCTGGGGTTATACGTGGCATCGCCGGGCGCCTCACCCGCCCTCACCGTCCGGCCAATCCCGGCATCGGAGCCCTCGTGAGCCAGCTCGCCAGCCATCCTGAACCTTCAGCCGCAACGCCGATCGAGCTCCCGGCTCTCGCCCCCATTGCTTCTCCGCCCCCACCCTGGCAAGGCGCTCCCATTCGGGTGGTCATGGCTGGCGGCGGCACCGGCGGCCATTTATATCCGGGCTTGGCCGTCGCCGACATCTTGCGCCAATGGTACCCCGATCAACTGCATCTGGTATGGGCCGCCACCCCGCGGCCTATCGACCAGCGACTCCTGGCGGCTTTCGGCCCCAATTACGTCCCGCAGTCCGTGCGAACCCTCACCAAAAAGCCTTGGCAATGGTGGCCTTTTCTACAAGCCTGGCGGCAAAGCTGCGGCTATTGGAAACGCTATTTCCAACAAAATTCCGTGCACGCTGTTTTGGCTCTCGGCGGCTACGCAGCCGCCCCCGCCGCTCTGGTCGCCTCGCAATTGCATATTCCCCTGGCCGTCCTCAACCCCGATGCGCTCCCCGGCGTGGCCAATCGCTTTTTAATTCGCCGTGCTGATTGCGTTTTTACCCAGTGGAAATTGCCCCCCGCTGCCAGCCGCAAATACGCAGCAAAAATCGCCGTCACCGGCTGCCCCATCCGTGAGTCCCTCACCACCTTGTCACGCCAACAAGCGGCCCAGCGGCTGCACATGGCCCCCGATCGCCCCACATTGGTCATCACCGGCGCTTCACTCGGCGCTAAAACCATCAACGACGCCGTCATCACCCTCCTAACCCAACCCGACATGCTCCAGGCTTTACGCGGATTGGACGCCGCCGAACATGCCAACTCTGCCCACGGCAATTCGTCCTGGCAGATACTGCATCTTACCGGATTGGGCCAGGCCTCCGCGGCACGCCAAGCCGCCGCAAAATTTCCCTCCGGCTTTTGGAACGTGCTCGAATACGCCGACGACATGGCCGCCGTATGGTCCCTGGCAGACCTCGCCATTGCCAGAGCCGGCGCCGGCCTGTGCGCGGAACTAACCGCCTGCGGCGTGCCCGCAATTTTGTTGCCCTATCCCTTCCATCGCGATAACCACCAGTACGCCAATGCCGCCCACTTGGCTTCCGCCGGAGCGGCCAGAATCATCACCGACGCTAAAGATGCTGCCCTCAATGCCGCAGCCCTCCGCCCCGTTCTATTGGAATTAATCGCCCATCACGCCACGCGCCAGGCCATGGCCCAGGCATCCAGGCGCTTGGGAAAACCGCAGGCAGCCGCCGACGTCGCCCGTCGGCTAATCCTGCTGATGACGGAGAAACTCAACAGCCGATAATAATCTGGTGGCTCCGCCTCGCAGTTTGGTTGGAACCAGCCTTATGGCGCTGTAGTGCTTGCTTCCCCAAATGGGATAACGTCACAGCAGTTGGCCCCGGCGGGCACGGCCGTTTTTAGTCGTGCCGACAAGCCGCCGCTGAAAACCTGATAGGAGAATATATCTGTGCCCATGGCAGCGGTAAAATCAGATGGAACTATTATTTTGCAATTCACCGACACCCAAAATCACGCCGATGGCTCTTCCGGCGCCCCACGCGATCCCTTTACCGGCCTTCATGTTCATTTTATAGGCATCGGCGGCAGCGGTATGAATGGCCTGGCCCACATGCTCATTCAATCCCATGCCGTTGTTTCCGGCACCGACCGCACCCAGTCCACCGCCACTGAAAAACTCCGTGCCCTCGGCGCCCACATCGCCTACGCCCACGGCGCCGCTGCCATCCCCCCCCAATGCAATTGGGTAATCCATTCCGCCGCCATCAAGCCCGACCATCCCGAAATGCTCGAGGCCCGGCGTCGCGGTATAAAAATCTTCAAATATGCCCAGCTTCTCGGCCAGATCATGGCTTCCCGCCAGGGAATCGCCATTGCCGGAACTCATGGCAAATCCACCACCACCGCCATGACCGCCTACGCCCTCACCCGCGCCGCCATGGATCCTTCCTTTGTTGTAGGCGCTAACTGCCACCAACTGCAAGGCTCCGCCCACGGCGGCGCTGGCCGTTTATTTGTGGTCGAAGCCTGCGAATATGACCGCAGCTTCCTCAATCTGCACCCGCACATCGCCGCCATTTTGAATATTGAAGAAGACCACCTGGATTATTACCACGACATTCACGAAATCACCGCCGCCTTTGCCCAGCTTTTACGCCAGGTGGATCCCGCCGGCGCTGTCATTATCCACGCCCAGGATCCCCATGGCATCGCCGCCGCCCAGGCCGCCGGAGTCCCCTTCCAAACCTACGCCATTGAACAGGACGCTCACTGGCAGGCCGCCAATCTTGCCACCGCACAGGGCCTGCAATCCTTTGACGTCCTGCGGAACAACCGCTTCCTCGGCCGCCTTCAACTCAAGCTCGCCGGACGCCATAATGTCGGCAACGCTCTGGTCACCGCGGCCATCGGAGTCCTTTGCGGCGCTAACTGGGACGCCGTCGCGCAAGGCATTGCTGATTTTGCCGGCATCGACCGACGCAGCGAGTTTCTCGGCCAGCGCCACGGCATCAATTTTGTCGATGATTACGGCCATCACCCAGGATGTAAATGGGGA
>JAJZKJ010000181.1 GCA_021804195.1 Acidobacteriota bacterium | reverse complement strand
AGCGTGGGAGGCCTATTCTCACCTTTATCGTCGCGCTGACGTGGCGGCCGTTCGACTGGGGTCGACCGTGAACGATCGGGGCGCGGTGTGGATGCGCACTTGGCACGTCTTCCTAGAGCACCCCATTTTCGGCAAGTTTGCGCCCCACACCTGGGTGGAAAACTCCTACCTCTCCGTGGCGGGAGATCTGGGCCTGTTAGGGGTCGCGGTGCTCGTCGTGTTGATGGAACTTCAGGCACGGGACATGCTACACATCTTCAAATTCAGATCGCGTCTGAACCCCAAAGGGCGAAGGCTCTGCGACCTCGCCTTGGCGCTGAGCACCGCGCTGGCGGCCGGCATGGTCTTCGACGCCTACCTCCTTTCCCTCTCGACTACCCAGGGTTTCTTCGTGGCGCTCGCCCTGGCGCTCACCGGCGTGGCGGTTGATCAAGTCAACGCGATCGCGCATCCGGCGCAGGCGGGCGCCGCGCCGACTCGCGGACCAACGGCCGGTTCGCCGGTAGGGTTGGGCCAACGCTAAGAACAGGGGGGGAGTATGGCGCAGCGGAACTCTACCGCGAGCTCCCAACGCGACGGGTAATTTATGCAGATTCTCCAAGTCATCAGGTCGATGCGCGCCCAAGCGGGCGGCCCAGCCTTCGCCGTGCGCCAGATGGCTGCAAGCCTGGAGCGGATCGGTGCACATTCCAACATCGCCTGTTGTGAGGCGGAGGATGGTGACGTGGGTCCCGGTGAGCAGGCCCCAACGGTACCCGTCTTCGCCTTTCACGGCGGCAGCCCGGTAGAATTACTACGGCCCACGCCGCCGAGGCTCCGCGCCTTGGTTGCGCGTGCCGATATCATCCACCTGCACGGAATCTGGGACTCGATCCTGATCGTTGCGGCCCGGGAGGCGCGGAGGCTCGGCAAGCCGCAGGTCCTTTCGCCGCATGGCATGCTTTCCCCATGGTCGATGGCCCGCCACCGGTTCCGCAAACTCCCTTATTACCACCTGTTCACGAGGCCGATGCTGCAGGGTGCAGCCGCAATCCATTTTGTCACGGAGATGGAGGCCGAACTTGCCGTAGGCCGCATGCCGGGCGATGTGCCTCATTTCATCGCCCCGATTTTCCCTGCGGAGGGGTTTTACCAAGATCCACCGGGGCGGGACGAGGCACTCAAATACTTTCCGAACCTGCCCGCGAGCGGCCCATGGGTGCTTTTCCTGTCGCGCATCCACCCGGGCAAGGGGCTTCCGGAGGTCATCTCCGCCTTCCCCAGCGTGCTGAAGGAATTTCCATCCGCGCAGCTCATCGTCGCCGGAAGCGGTGCGCCCGCATACGAGGCCGAGATGAGGGGCTTGGTGGCGCGGGCGGGGATCACCGGCTGTACGCATTTTGTCGGCCTGGTCAGCGGCCCGGCGAAGGTGGCGCTGTACCGCCGTGCGGCGATATTGGCCGTGCCAAGCAGCCATGAGAACTTCGGCATGGTGTTCGTTGAGTCACTTGCGTGCTGCACGCCGGTGCTGGTAACGCCGGAAACCGGCATCGGGGGCGAAATACTAAAGGCTGGAGCGGGGTTTCCTACCCAGGCGAGTGCTGCGGCGCTTTCTCGCGATTTACCGGCGGCGCTCAGGAACCGTGAGCGGCTGGGGGCGGCCGGGGCGGCGGGCCGCCGATGGGTGGTGGAATACCTGCGGCCGGAGACGGTCGCCAAGCAGATGGCCGAGAACTACGGGCGATTGCGTTCGGGGGCGGCGGGCGCGAGCTAACGGCTCGGAGCGTCCCCGCGTGCAGTGAAGAATTTCTTTACCGGGGCGCGGAGGTGCCCCAGGAATTGGGTAATTTCCGCCGGGCAGAGCCACCGGGTGATAAGGGGATACAGGACTCCAAGGCACCCGGCCGCGATGGCGCCGCTTGCCAGGAGGTGGGCGCCAAGTGGCGGCCAGAGCCAATCGACCGTGAGCGGTGGAGTAAACGCCAACACGCCGGCGAGAAATGGCCCGGCGTAAATCCCAAAAACACCGCGCCACGCCGCCTCCTTAAGCAGGGCCAGCCTGATGGTTATCGGGCTGGCAACGAGCGAGAAAATGAGCCACGCCACCGCCACACCAATCCCGGCGCCACACCACGCCCCGGCAAAAATCGCACCGATAAAGACCGGCGTCTGAATCAGCGTCCACCAGAACAGCAGCGAAAATCGCCCCTGCGATTGGATCGCGGCCACGGCCGGCGTGCACGGTATGCTGATCGCGGAGGCGGCGGCCATCAGCTGCAGAATCGGAACCGCCGGAAGCCACTTGGCGCCGTAAATAATCACCACGAACGGCTTGGCAACCACGAGCAGCAGCAGGCACGCCGGCGTGCTGATGAACGTTAGCATGCGTAGCGCCCGCACCAATGCGGCGGCATGGCGGGCTGCGTCATCCTGCAATTTCGCCAGCGCGGGCAGCAGCACATTGCCGAGGTTCTGCGACAGCAGATAAGCCACCTGATTCGAAAGATTCAGCGCAAAGAAGAACTGCCCGACAACAGATTTCTGGTAGAGCAGGCCGAGCACCAGATAACCGGCCTGGTAGATGACGGAATTCAGGAATCCCGTCGCGATCATGAAACCGCTGTCGCCGACCAGGAAACGCCAACGGCGGAACTGCGGGTGCAGGCGAATGCGCGGCCTCGCCAGCATCCAGAGCCAGATGCACCGGACGGCGCCTGAAATCGGTATGGGGATCAGGAAGCTGTAGGCGCCAAAACCGCGCCACGCCAGAAATACGCTCATGGCAGTCAAAAGTATATTGGTCGCGATGTTAACCATTGCGATCGCCCTGAACCGCATGTCAATCATCAGTCGGGCGGTCGGAACGACGAACCACGCGCTCAGCGGCGCCGCCGAGGCACTCACGAGAATCAGGCCGATCAGCATACGGCTGTGAAACACCGACGCTGCGATCGGGCTGGCGGCGGCCAGAAGAAGTGCCGTCGCTGTGCCGAACGTAAGCTCAAACCAGAATGCCGGGTTCGCCCAACGGCGAAAATTTTTGTGCCGCTGCACCAGAATCTGCTGAATACCCGTCTGGCGGATGACGCTGGCGAACGAGACGGCGATCATGGTGATCGCGAGGAGGCCGAAGTCGCGCGGCAGCAGGAGCCTCGCAAGAATGATCTGCCCGAGCAGACCGACAACCTTTGAGCCGAGGATCTGGACAAGCGTCCAGACGAAGCCGTTGGCCGCCTGCGACGTAAGCGATTTGGCGACTTTCTGGCCGCCGGGTTGGCTGGACAAGTTTTCCTCCGGGTCCCTGCGAGGGGCCGTAAATCGCCCCGCGAACGCCACCGGCTCCGTACCGGCCAAATTATAGCCGAACCCACCCCGCAGGTACCGGCGTCCTTCCGCTGGTGTCTCCGTTGACCCATTGCTTGGGGGCAATCACCACTTTATTGTTGTCGGCGTTTAGCCACGCGCCCCACCAACTAAAGGTGCTATTGGCGATGATATTATGTCGGCAGCAACTCATGAGGAACAGTTCTTCGAAGTCCGCGCATCCGTCGACGTAGACCGCATTTTCAATCTTGAGGTTATCCTTGACCCATGCGATCTCGTCGCTGAAGACGAAGGTGCTCGCCACCGGAACCTTGGAATTCAGAAAATCAAGCGCACGGCGGTAGTAGTCCACGCCGCACACGTCAAGGCGCCGGCGCGCCTCCGCTGTGTTCCGGACGTAGTCGCCCCGCCGCACGTGGAGGCTCACCGATGGCTGCCGCTCGGTGATCTGCTGCTGAAAGTGCCTGGCTTTTTCGGAGAGCGCCGCCCTGAGCGTAAAGTCGCGTCGCAGCGCATCTGTGTGATCCGCGAAATACCGCTCATTCTGCCAATACCCGACAAGAAATACCGGGGGCCTGCTCGCAGGTACCGCCTCGTCGAATGCGAAATCTTCCCGCTCCCGGTAAATGGTCCAAGGGCCGGGCGGGGCCCAGATCGGAATCGCAATTTCCTGTTTCTTGGCTGCAGCACGCCTCAGGTTTGACACCGCAGGTGGAAGGAGCCTCTTTGCCAGTTGCGCGAGATTTCGGCCCGCAGCCTTCACTGGCGTCGGCCCCGCTTCCGGGACACCCGACGCTGGCGCAGTAGAGCCCGAGATATTGAAAACACCGAGTCCATATTGGCGCGTGGTGTAGCTGCGGTAGGCGCCGATATCCAAGGTCAGGGGTTCGCCGAGGTGCAGGCTCAGGGCCCGGCCCAGTGCGTACTGAAACATCTGGTTCCCCAGCCCCCCATCCAGTCTCACCAATACGCCAGCATCTGTCATAGTCGTCCCGGCCCGCCCTCCGCCGCCCTGCTAAGTCGGCGAAATTTCGACTCGGCGTCAGGGAAGTATAAACCCCGGCGTGGAGACGGACAAGCTGCAGGCTCGCGGCGGGGGGCACCGTACACCGGCCCAACCGCGGCACGGTGGCGCGATGCGGCGCCGCGCGTCAGCCATCGCCCGCGCCTGAAAAACACCTTCGCGCAAGCTGGCGGACCTGTTCAGAAAAGGCCGCAGATTCAGTCCGGCAAAGCGCGGCGCCCGAGGCGGGGTAAATTGCCAGGAGCGAAGCGGCAGCGAGCAGGCCCTGCAGCACGTACTGCGTGGCGAGCGCGTGCCACCACAAGATTGGGATGGCTGCCGGGGCCAAAGCCGCCGCGCTGGCGAGGAATGGGCCTGCATAAACTCCCAGCACCCGGCCCCAGCCAACCTCGCGCCCGCCCGCGATCTTGATCCAGAGGGGTGAGGAGATCAGGTTAACCAGCAGCCAGCCGACAGAAACACCCATCGCGCCGCCGAGTCTGGCGCCGACAAGGGCGGCGGCCAGAAAGGCGGGCAACTGCAGGGCGGTAAAAATAAAAACCGCACGGAACCGCCCCTGCGACTGCAGCGCCGTGTACGCAAGCGAACCGGGGAGGCTCACGGCCATGGAGGTCGCAAGTACCTGCAACACCGGCACCGCGGGAAGCCATTTGGCGCCGTAGACAATCAATATCACCGGCTTGGCCACCACCGCCAGCAGCAAACTCAGTGGCACGCCGACGAAAGCAAGCATCCGTGAAGCCCGCAAAAGCGCCGCAACCTGCCGCGGTCGGTCGCCCTGGAGCTTGGCCAGCGCCGGCAGCAGCACGCTGCCGAGATTCTGCGAAAGCAACTGCCAGATTTGTGTTGAGAGGTTGAACGCAAAGAAGAACTGGCCCACCACTGCCTTCGTGCAGAGAAACCCCAAGGCAAGGTTTCCGGACTGCAGGACCAGTGCGCCGAGAAAGCCGGTCCCCAGCATAAACACGCTGTCGCCGATCAGAAATTTCCAGCGCCCTATCTGCGGCCGAAGCCTGATGGGTGGCCTCGTGAGCCGCCAGAGCCAGACCGCCCGCACCAACCCTGCCACCGGCAGGGGAATCACGAAGCTGTACGCCCCGAACCCCCGCCACGCCAGCAGGATGCTCACCACCATGGCAATCAGGTTGTAGCCGATGTTCACGACCGCAATCGCCCTGAACCGCATATCCATCATGAGTTTCAGA
>JAJZKJ010000180.1 GCA_021804195.1 Acidobacteriota bacterium | reverse complement strand
TCAACTACACCACGATCGGCGGCATTCAGGAGCCCATCATCGGACAGCAGATCGTGCAGCATACGATTGATTTGACCAATGGGCAGAGCAATGTGCTGGGCGGGATTTTAACCGAACAGAACATCCGCAACCTCAGCGGCTTGCCGGGCTTGAGCAGTATTCCCTTATTAAAATGGTTTTTCTCCAGCACCCATACGGAACATCTGCATGATGAACTGCTGATCGTGATCACGCCCCATATCATTCGGCCCTGGGCGATCAGCCGGCTCGACCGCCGCGCGTTGGATACCGGAACACTCAATGACGTGACGCTGCATGAGCGGACGAGCGCGCTGGCCCCGGCGCCCAACCCCGCAAAGAAGACCGCGCGGCCCGCCCCGAGTAAGCCCACCGGCACGCGGCCCATGGCGATGACCGCACCGGCGCGGCCCATGGCGCTGGAGATTGAGCCGCCTCTGCTGCATGGGCTGGCGGGTAATACTTTTGGGGCTAACCTTACCCTGAAGCATGTCCGGAATATTTACGCGCTCTCGTTTATGCTCAGCTACGATCCCCGCATGGTGCGCATTACGCAGGTCATTCCCGGGAATTTTTTGAGCCGTGACGGAAAAAAGCTGGCCATTTCACAGCAGAATGAGCCGAGCCTGGGCAAAGACCTGATCACGTTGAGCCGGCCCAATCATGCCACAGGAGTTTCCGGATCGGGCGTGGTCGCCACGTTTATCCTGCGGGGCCTGGGTGCGGGGATCACACGTTTATCGCTTTCGCATGTGGTGGCCCGCGATCCCCAGGGCCGGATTTTGCATTTGCAGCTGGCGCCGGCGCGGATCAATTTAAGCGGGGTCTTCAATCCGCCCACGCCTCGCCCCGCGGTGCTATCCCTTGCAAGCACTCAAGCTGTTCGGCCGTAACCGCGCGAATCCGCCGCTCCCATGAACGGGATCCTCTGCCAGCGATTGCACATGGCTTTGCCAACGGCTCGGCCGCTGCATGGATTAGACAGCCTGTGCCTGTTGCAGCCGCTCGGCCTCGTAATGCTCGATCAGCACCTGAATTAAAGGCTCCAGTTTGCCATCCATCACGGCATCGAGCTGATGCAGGGTCAACCCGATGCGGTGATCGGTAACCCGGTTCTGGGGGAAATTATAGGTGCGGATTTTTTCACTGCGGTCGCCGGTTCCGACCTGGGATTTACGTTCGGCCGCTATTTGAGCATGCTGCTTTTCCTGTTCGATCTCAAGCAGGCGGGAGCGCAGCACGCGCAGCGCCTTGGCGCGATTTTTGATCTGTGACTTTTCGTCCTGACAGGAAACCACCACGCCAGTGGGCAGATGGGTCATGCGCACGGCGGAGTATGTGGTATTGACCGACTGTCCGCCGGGCCCGGAAGAACAGAAGGTGTCAATGCGAAGATCTTTGGGATCAATGGCGATATCCACTTCCTCGGCCTCGGGCAATACGGCGACGGTAATCGCCGAGGTGTGAACACGGCCCTGCTGCTCAGTGGCGGGCACGCGCTGCACGCGGTGCACGCCGCTTTCATACTTGAGCCGGCTGAAGGCGCCGCGGCCCTCGACGATGGCCACCACTTCTTTCATGCCCCCCACGCCCGATTCGCTGGCCGAGAGCAGTTCGACGCGCCAGCGCTGGGCCTCGGCATAGCGCAGATACATGCGAAAGACCTCGGCCGCGAACAGGGAGGCCTCATCGCCGCCGGTGCCGGCGCGAATTTCAAGAATTACGTTTTTTTCATCATTGGGATCGCGCGGCAGCAGCAGGCGCCGCAACTCGGCTTCCAGCTCCGTGGCGCGGCCGCGCAGGCGCTGCAGCTCATCCACCGCCAGGGCGTGCAGCTCGGGATCTTTTTCCGCCAGCAGCGGTTCGGTTCCGGCAATGCCCGAAAGCACTTCCTCATATTCCCGGTAACGCGCCACAATTTCGGCGAGCTCGGCATGCGCCTTGGCGGTCTTCTGGAATCGCGCACTATCGGCAGTAATGCCCGGCGAGGCCAACTGTGCGGTCAGCTCGTCATAGCGGGCGGCGAATTGTCGCAGTTTATCCAGCACGCTACTTTCATTTTATCGCAGCCCGGCACGGCTAATCCGCGGTTAAGCCCGCAAATGGGTCGCCGGATTCGAGCCGCCGGCGGTCGAACCCGAGCGGGGCGGCGGCAAGATGAAAAAATTCATAGCCGTTACCGCCGGCAAGATATGCATCCACGCGGGGAAAGAGCGGCGCCTGCGTCTGATGGCAATGAAAGGCGGTGCGCTTGCGCTCGATATAGGGGCGAACATCACAGATCAGATCGGGCGGCCCGGGCAGCACGACCGGCAGGCCAGGCGGCGATTGCAGCCCGGTGGCATGAAAAAGCCGCGGACAAGCATACGGAGGCGGCGGCTGGGGCGCATTGGCCTGATTGGCATCCGTGTCTTCCGCCAAATAACGGGTTGAGCCCGCCCAGTGAAAAGCCGCCGTGGCCAGCAGGCCGGCCATGGCGTGGTCGGGATGCGCCGTCAAACTGCCCTCGGGGCCAAAGGTGAAAAGAACATGCGGCCGCAAGCGGCGAATGACCAGGGCCAGACGGCTGGCAATGACGTAGAAATTCGCCCGTTTCAGGCCGGCATCGGGCAAATCCCAAACTTCATGGTGATGAATATCCAAAATGCGGCAGGCCGCGGCCAGCTCTGCGGTGCGCAATTGTATAAGTTCCTGGTTGGATCGTGCTTCTCCCCGGTTGCGGGCAGCTTCCCCGCCGGTAAGGCAGATTAAATGGATTCGCGCGCCGCCCGCGGCCAGTTTGGCCAGCGTGCCGCCGAAATTGCCGGCTTCATCATCAGGATGCGCGGTGACGCAGAGAACACGATGCGGCATTGGAATAAGAATACAGGAAACGAAAAAAGTGGCGCAGCCGATATTCCTGCGACTCTGAACTATTCCGTAAAACGCCGCGGTCATGAAAGTTCGTTTGAAATCAGGGAAAATTATAAGGATCGGCAATTGCGGCTTACATTTTGGAAACCGAATCACAACAAGAGA
Organism: Acidobacteriota bacterium; assembly: GCA_021804195.1. Next base: position 2,496 of record JAJZKJ010000180.1, on the reverse strand, counting down.
TGCCTACCCCGCTAGCGCCCTGGCGCGTGGCGGCGATCAGTTTTCTGAACACCGCGCCACTGCTCTGGGGGCTGGAACGCGAACCCCGGCTGCGCATGATCGCGAGCGTGCCCTCGGAATGCGCCGACCGGCTGCGCAGCGGCGAAGCCGACCTGGGTCTGATTCCAGTGATCGAAATGGCCCGCATACCCGGGCTGGCGGCGTTGCCGGAATTGTGCATCGCCGCCCGGACCCAGGTGCGCAGCATTCTGCTGATCAGCCGCTGTGAACCGGAAAAAATTCGCACCTTACAGCTAGACCGCTCCTCACGCACTTCCGCCGCACTGGCGCAGATCATGCTGCGCCGCCGGTATGGGACTCAGGTTCTGATCCAGGAAGCCGCGCCTGACTGGCGCGCCATGCTGCGCGCAGCCGACGCCGGGCTGCTGATCGGCGATCCGGCGCTGCGGCTGCAGCTTGGAGGCGAAGCCGGCGCCGAGGGCTGCCATGTGCTTGATCTGGCCGCAGAATGGCATGCCTGGACGGGCTTGCCGTTCGTGTTCGCGCTCTGGGCAGTGCGCCGAAAGGCTTTCTCCAACCTGGCGGATGCCGTCTGGCTGACGCGAAGATTGGTGCGGGCCCGCACCGAGGGATTTGCCCACCTGCGCGAGATCAGCCGCGACTGGAGCCGGCGCCTGGAAATACCGGAGGCCGAAATTACCCATTATCTGCGGTACAACCTCGAACACCAGTTGCAGAATGATCATCTGGACGGGCTGCGGCGTTTTCTGGAGATGGCCGCGGAAGAAGGTTTGATCGCTTCCTTTACAATGCCAGATATGCTTTCACAAGAGGCCCAGTCATGATTGGCTACCTGCGCGGCATTATTCTCGAACGCACGCCGGGAAGAGTGGTGATTGAGGTCAATGGCGTGGGCTACGAAGTGCTGATGCCGGTGTCGAGTTTTGCCCAGCTCCCTAACGGAACGGCTGCATTGGTGAGTTTGCGGATCTACACCCACGTCCGCGAAGACGCGCTGCAGCTCTTCGGTTTTTTTACCGCCCCGGAAAAACAGCTGTTTGAAAAACTGATCAGCGTCAATGGCATCGGACCTAAACTGGGGTTGGCCATTCTCTCCGGCGTGCCGGCCGATGAACTGGCGCAAGCGATTCGCGGCGGAGATCTGGGCCGGCTGACCGCAATTCCCGGGGTGGGCAAAAAAACCGCCGAACGGCTGGTGATGGAACTGCGGGATAAACTCCCGGCCGGCGCGGAACCGGCGGCGGCCGCGGCGGCCGGACCCGATGCCGACGTGATCTCCGCGCTGATGAATCTGGGCTATGCCCGGCCGGCGGCGGAAAAAACCCTGACTGCGGCTTTGGCCCAGGGCGTGGCCAAAGAATTCGAACCGCTGTTCAAGGCCTGCATGCGGCTGCTGGGCGCGTGAAAACCTGGCGCAACCAGCACAGGTTTATTCGGGAGCTTGTCCAGATTATTTAATTGTCCACTATTAATGGACATGCTATATTAGAGGACATGGCTGGCTGGAAAATCTTTGCCGAACAATACTTAAAATGCCTGCGGGGAATCTTGCACGATTCAGTCAAAATAGTACTCGAACGTGGCGACCATTTTTCGATTCCTGGCACATCCACTGATCTTGCTTGCAGTGGCGTAATTAAGTTCGTACATAAAGATCATTCCTACCCCGTCTATTTTGAAATGTGGAATTCATACCTGGCGCAGGCCACGATTTCTCAGCAAATTGACCGCTCCAAACACTGGATTCCTGGCACTCACAACAGCGACTTTTTTATGATTTTTGCCCGATACCTGCCTTTACCAGCCGCGCAGCGATTGCTTGATGCCGGAGTTAACTTTATAGATCTCGCCGGCAATATCCATCTTCAGTTAGGCTCAGATTTCGAAAAAACCATTATTGGGAAAAAAGAGCAAAAAGGGGTTGCCCGGCAGGATCGTTTTTCCGCCGCTCATGCTCAAATGCTTTTTACCTTGGCCGCTGATCCTCACTTGGTTTCCCATTCCATCAGGGAACTGGAAGCATTGACGGGCATCAGCAAAAGTCATGTGGCAAATATCCTACAATCCCTCACCTATCGCGGCTTGATTTACCGCACCACGACAGGCTTGAAATTGGCTGGCAAGGAAGAGATCGAAAGGGATCTGGTGCAGTCTTATGATCTGGTGCTGCGCTCCAAGTTGCTCATGGGCAGATATCGCTCTCCGCACAAAAGTCCGGACATTTTGCTGGAATCCATGCAAAATTACTTTGGCGGTTTGTCCTCGGTTCAATGGTCATTGACCGGCGGCACCGGGGCTGATCGCTTGCAAGGCTATTATAGCGGCCTGGACAAGGTGTTTTTCTTTGACGCTCATGCGCTTCATGCCGTAAGCGCGCTCAAATTCGTGCCGGACCGCAAGGGCGATATCACAATTTTGCGCGGGTTCGGCGCGATCTGCTATTGGAAGGATTCGAAATCTGAGCCTAACTGAAGA
>JAJZKJ010000179.1 GCA_021804195.1 Acidobacteriota bacterium | reverse complement strand
CAGTTCCAGCTCGGCGGCGCCGTGCCCGCCCTGTATCCGGCTGACTTTGGCGCGGGTATAGACGCCCCACTGCGGCACATGCAGGGGATGGGTCTTCACCAGCCAGACATGGCGGTAAATGCCGGCACCTTCATAAAACCAGCCTTCGGATTCGGTCGCATCGGCCCGCACCACCAGCACGTTTTTGCCATCGTAATGCGCGAAATCGGTGATATCGAAGCTGAAGGGAGCATAGCCGCTGAGACTGCGGCCGAGAAAACAGCCGTTCAGCACCACCATGCAATTGCGGAATACGCCGTCGAATTCCAGGCGCAGCCGGCGGCCGCGGTCGGCGGGAGTGAGATTGAATTCGCGCCGGTACCAGCCGATGCTGGTGGCGGGATAATTGCGGCCCAGGGGCTTGGAGCCATGGGTGGTGAGCACGGGATCGTTATGAAACGGCAGCGCCACCGCCCAGTCGTGCGGCAAATCCACGGCCTGCCAGCCGGAAACGTCGAAGTCCGGCCGCGCGGGACGGAACATGAGTCCGGTCTTCCACCAGGAACCGCCCTTCAGGCCGTAATCAAAATCCTGTTTCGGATCATCGGCATTGCCGAGATGAAAACGCCAGCCAAAATCGAGCAGCAGGCGTTCGCGGCCGGCGGCCGAGGTAACAAGCGGAGCATCAACGGACGCGGGCGGGGGCGCAGTGTCATAGGAAGGAGCGCTGGCAGCGGCCAGCGAGGCGGGCGTAACCGTCAGCGGCAACAGGGAAGCTCCGGCCGAGGTGTGGAGAAATTTTCTGCGGTTCATGGGTGAGTGCGCGTAACGTGGGAATGATAACAGAAAAGCTGATGCGCGGCAGTGTGGCGCGAGCATTTGACGATGCCGGCGCGGCATCCCCGTGCGATCCGGCCATTTATGCCCGCGAGTGGGTTGCTTCGTGAATTACAGCGGTATATTGCCGTGCTTTTTGGGAGGCAGCGCGGCGCGCTTGTTCTGCAGCCACTCCAGGCCGCGGATCAGGTGCTGGCGGGTCTGGCGCGGCGCGATGACGGCATCGAGATAGCCGCGCTCGAGCGCCACGAAGGGATTGGCGAAGTGGGCGCGGTATTCCTCAATGCGGGCTTTTTCCTGGGCGGCGCGGGCGGCCTCATCCAACGCCTGGAGTTCCTTGCGGTAGAGCACGCGCACGGCGCCTTCCGCGCCCATGACCGCAATTTCGGCGGTGGGCCAGGCGTAGTTCAAATCGGTGCGCAAGTGCTTTGAAGCCATGACGCAATACGCGCCGCCGTAGGCCTTGCGCAGGGTGACGGTGATTTTAGGCACTGTGGCCTCGGCATAGGCAAACAGCAGCTTGGCGCCGTGGCGGATGATACCGCCGAGTTCCTGTTGTACGCCGGGCAGAAACCCCGGCACATCCACCCAGGTGATCAGCGGCAGGTTGAAGGCATCGCAAAAACGCACAAAACGGGCGCCCTTGTCGCTGGCGTCTATATCGAGCACGCCGGCCAGATGCGCCGGCTGATTGGCCACCATTCCCACCGGGCGGCCGGCCAGCCGGGCGAAACCGATGACCAGGTTGGGCGCGAAATGTTCCTGGATTTCGAGAAATTCGCCCTCGTCGGCCACGCCGCGCAGGGCGGCGCGGACATCATACGGCTGATGCCCCGCGGCGGGCACCAGCGTCTCGAGCGCGGGCGCTTCGCGCCCGGCAGGGTCGGCGGCCGCGCGGCGGGGCGGATCTTCCTGGTTATTGGAGGGAAGATAGCCGAGCAGGGCGCGCATCTGGCGGAGGCAGTCGCGGTCATCGGCGGCCTGAAAATGCGCCACTCCACTGAGACGGTTATGGGTATCGGCCCCGCCCAGCGCTTCCTTATCCACCTGTTCATGGGTGACGGCGGCGATGACATCGGGGCCGGTGACGAACATGTGGGATTCACGCTCGACCATGAAGATGAAGTCGGTGATGGCGGGCGAATAGACCGCGCCGCCGGCGCAGGGGCCGAGAATGGCGGAAAGCTGGGGAATGACGCCGCTGGCCAGGGTGTTGCGGAGAAAAATGTCGGCATAGCCGGCGAGCGCGGCCACGCCCTCCTGAATGCGGGCGCCGCCGCTGTCGTTGAGGCCGATCATGGGCGCGCCCACGCGCAGGGCGGCATCCATGAGCTTGCAGATTTTGGCCGCGTTGGCTTCCGAGAGCGAGCCGCCAAAGACGGTGAAGTCCTGGGCAAAGACAAAAACCGTGCGCCCCTCCACCCGGCCCACGCCGCCCAGAACGCCATCGCCGGGAATGCGCTGGTGGGCGAGGCCAAAAGCGGTCGCCCGGTGTTCAATCAGCTGATCCCATTCCTCAAAGCTGGAATCATCAAGCAGGAACTCGATGCGCTCGCGCGCCGACAGCCGGCCCGGCGCCTGGCGCGCCGCCTGACGGGCGGCGCCTCCTCCCTGGGCGGCGCGTTTTTTCCGGCGCTCGATTTCGGCCTGATGGGACATCAGGTGTCAGTTTACGCGATTGGCGGCACAGCCGCTTTTAGGCTGTGGTGAAACAAATTCCTTTCTACAAATGATCGGGAGCCAAACGCACGCCGCAAATCTTGAGACCGCCTTGCGGCAAGCGGGGTGATCGCCGGCGTGGGATTGCCAGCCGGGTTGAGGGTGAAGAGTCAGGAAGAGCCGTGCGCACAGCCGGCCCAGAATAAGCCCATTGCAATCACCAGACTGAAGCCAGGCAATTGAAGGATGATGCGGCCCATGATATTTTTCCCCGGGATGAGTTTGCTCAATTCAGGCGTGATCTATGGCTTGGCATCAATACTCAAGGAGCTGCCCGCCATGACGTTCAGCTTGCGTTCCCACACCCGGCCGTTGTGCTTGATTTCGATTTCATGCACCCCCGCCGGTAATTTCAAATTCGCCGGCGTATCGCCGACATAGCCGCCGTCGAGATCAATCTCATCGCCAGGATGGGCTGAATTGATCGCCACCATTGCCGTTCCTGTAGCGGTGGCGGCCGCCGGGACCGCCGCCACTGGCGCGGGCGCCACGGGGCCCGTGGCGGGTGCGGCGATGGGCGCGGGCAGTTGATAGGGCGCATCGGTGAACACGTTGAAATGCCGGCCTTCCGGCACCGTAATGTCGTTGCCATGCCGTAGCAGCATGAAAGGCGCCGCCGGCCAGAAAGCCACCGCCAGCACTCCGGTCAAAATCCCCGTGGACATGCCATGCCCCTGACCTTTTTCCCGGTGCGCGGTGTAGCGCAGTGGAATCCAGTCCCCGGCCATGGTTTGTACTTTTTCAATCGAAAAATCCAGTTGCCCGGCATGGCCAAAATGTCCTTTCTTTTTGGCTTTCAGCACTTCGCCATAAACCGACGCCCCCGGCGCGATCACCTCCACGCCATTCACCCGCACTGGCTCCAGCACCGACAGGCTAACCGGATCGCCTTTATGCGCGCTCGCTGACGACAGGCTCTGATCCAGCCGGACCGTGATCGGCGTTCCTTCCGGCAAGGTTCCGGCTTGACCCCAGGCTAAGGCGCTGCAAAACGCCAGACAGGCCGCCCAGCGCAATATGGAATGGCATTTCATGGTTGTTCTCCTCATCTCCCGCAAGGGTATTTCCCATTGCGGAGATGAGAATGGGGGGTGAATCAGCCGTGGGTCAATAGAGAGTTGCTTGATTGAAAAATATTTGCGGACCCCGCAATCTCACTCAGTAAATTCCTTAATATCAACCATTTACAGTGATCGCTTGCTTTATTGCTTTGCCGTATACTTCACTCTCACCGGCCATTACTAAAGTCGCCTATGCCTACAGACGGCACGATTCAAGCCAAAACCCCGGTTCAGGGCTACCGCTTTGGCGCTCCGGTCACGCCCATCCTGGCGTCAGAAGCCGGGGATAAAATTGCGTCTGATTCCGTCCCGAATTCAGCCATCCCTGACCCCGAATTGGCCATCCCGGCTGATTTTCCAACCCCAGCGGCTGTTACCAAAACTAAAAAAATTCCAGGCTCGGTATGGGTAGCGGAGCATTGCTCATGGCCCTCGGGGCGGGCGTCTGGCTCTATCGCCATCGCCCACGATGGCCCCGGCTCGCCGGTTTTCGGGAAATCACCTTTGATGGCCGCATGAAAGTTGGCCGCGAATACCCATTGCCTTTGTTCAGTGATGGCCTGCGCATCTATTTCACTGAACAAACCCAGGCCGGCCACACGCTCATGTACACCGGTCTGGAGGGGGGGGTACGCCGCTGCCTTTGGCCGCACTGTTACCCCGATTTATATTTGCAGGCCATCTCGCCCCCGATGGGCAGCAAGTTCTGGCCACTCAGCCCGGGGCTGGCGCGGTTTGGAGGGCCACAACCGTCCGCTGGTCACTCGCCTGCATGGCCTGGATGAAATTTACAGCGTGCGCTGGACACTGCGTTAAAGACGGCACGCGCAGACAATGCGGCGCAGCCGCATTTCTTTTAGGCAAAACCTTTTCGTAAATGTCCGGCCGCAACCGGGTTTATGAAATGCGGCGGAGCTTACTGTGCCGCTTCTTCCGCCGCCAGCTCGGGGATTTGCCCAATCGCGGAGCTCTGCCGCGCGATGGCCGCCTCCGGCAGCGGCTTTACCTGCGCCAGTGAGAGCTTGCGCAGAAGCCGGATCACCGGCCAGCCCAGATCCACTTCCGTTTTGCGCATGCTCAGCTTGCCGGCGCTGGGAAACTGATGGTGATTGTTGTGCAAGCCTTCGCCCGCCGAAAGCCAGGCCACCCAGCGCAGATTGGTGGCCGTATTGCTGAAATTTTTATAGCCCAGGGCATGGCAGGCGCCGTTGATCAGGGCATTGGCCAATATGTATAAAATGCCCTGCGTCAGATAGAGGCCCAGCCCCAGCGCCGCCGCGTACCACCAGGCGTGGCCCGGGTTGAGCCAGCGCACAAAACTCATGGTCAAAATCAGGCCCAGCAGGATGCCCGCCATCCCGTTATCCAGCAGCAGGCGGTCATACCAGCGCAGGGGAATATCTTTGGCGTAATGCTCGATGGTTTCCTTATGCCCGGCTTCGCGCTTGTAATACCAGGGATTGCCAATGATGATTTCCCACAAGCCCTCAATATAGGGGCTGTGCGGATCACCCGGGACATCGGTGAAATGATGGTGCTTGCGGTGCACCGCGACCCACTCGCGAGTCACGATTCCGGTATAGAGCCACAACTCGGCCCGCATCAGCAACTCCACCGCCGGGTTCAGCGTCAGCGCCTTGTGCGTTGCCGCGCGGTGCAGGTACACGGTGGTGAAGACCGCCGAAATTTGAAAAAAGAACAGTACGTAGAGGGTCGCCCAGAGCCAGAACATGGATATGAACCTGTGTGCGGCAGAAAACTATACATTAATGATGAAACCCGGATGGGCGCCAGCCTAATGTAATAGTTTAGTTTATCATGCGGGCGCGGCCGCGCATCCGTTTTGGGGAATATGGAAAAGCGCGCAGGTCAGGAGTGGGAGTGTTTTCTCTGGACGGCGACGTAGTTCAACAGCCGCATACCCGGCGCATCCATGCGGGCAATCTG
>JAJZKJ010000178.1 GCA_021804195.1 Acidobacteriota bacterium | reverse complement strand
TCGTGAATGCGGTTCATCAGCTCGCGGACGAACTCGGGATTGCCCCAGCGCAGCAGGAAGATGTCGTCGTTGCGCATGTGCCAGAGCAATTTGTAATTGTGCGACTGCCGCAGCCACTGCATATCCTGCAGATGCAGGCGGGTGGAAGAAAAAGCGTGCTCGCCGTTGTATTTGATATCGAGATAGACAGGACCAAAATGATAGTTGGCCGCGACTTTTTCCGTGGCCGCCGGCGTGCCGCCCCAGTAGCGCAGAATAAACGGCACGTACTTGCGGCCCGACTGGCGGATGGCGCGGAAAAAGGTGCGCGCGACCCAGGCGGCGCGGCGGTCGGGCGGAATTACGCCCATCTGCTCGCCTTGCGTGGTGCCCAGGCCGGTGAGATTGGGATAGGTGCGCAGCACGGTGCGGATGCAGGCGCGCATGTATTGGCGCACCAGATGGTTATTCACATTGCGCGACGGCAGATGATGGGCGCGGGCGAAGGCGGGACCGATATCCACGTTCCAGGTGACCAGATAGGTATCGAGGCCGCGGTGATGCGCCATTTGAAAGATGCGGCGGAAAAACTCGATATGCCGGCTGAGCACGGCCGGCGGCAGGGCCTGGGCCTCGGGATAATGGCGCAGGCGGATCATTTCCTGCCAGGGCTGGGCGCTCCAGAGCTCGAGCGCGGTGAAGCGGTCTTCCGCCAGGGTATTAAGGAATTTACGCCAGTAATCGAGCGACCAGAACCAGCGATGGCGGCGAAGATTGCGGTGCGCCAGATAAAGCGTGCCCGGCAGCGGCAGGTTGTATTTAAATGCGCGAATGCGGATCACGGGCGAGCGGGTTTCGGCCGGAATGGCGCTCAGCCGATCGCCGGTGCGGAGTTCCTCCGCCAGACGCAAAATGCCGTACATCATGCCGCGCGGGCCGGCGCCGGTGATGATGACGCGCCCGGGCTGAAGAGCTATGCGAAAGCTCTGTCCGCCGCCGGGCAGCGCGGCGGCGCGCAGGCGTATGAGATGCGCCGCGGCTCCGCCGGCCGGGACGAGCCGGTAGCCCGCGGCTTGCAAGGCGCGATCCAGATGGCGCAGGGCGAAGGCGGTCTGGGCGCGCGATGCCGGCCCGGCCTGGTTGACCACGGCGACGGTGGGCGCTGTCTGCGCGCCCAGGCTGCCCGCGAAGAGGAAGAGGGCGAGGCTAAGGGCAAAACGATTCGGCATAAGTTCCCTGTGATGACCGGCGGCGCGGGCGAAGGAAAAAGCATCGCAGCGCCGCGTGGTGGTTCGATACCGGCTTAACTTGCGGATTCGTGAGCCGCCAGACGAACTGAAACATCATAGCGGGAGCCGGCGAGGCAAACCATGCCGCATTGCTCTATCGAGAATTTGGTTTGACTAAAACGTGCGGAAAATTGCATTTTTTCATTCCGGGGCCAAGTTTACGTTAAAATAGCCTGCGTTTGTAAAATGTCCGCTTCGCAACGCAGCCCCAAGGAAACCCCATGCGCACCCTGAATATCCCGTTCCGCGGCTTCATTTTTTGCCTGAGTCTCAGTCTGGCCGGCCTGGCGCTGGCCGCGCCGCGGCCGCGGCATGCCCCGGCGAACCAGAACCCCGGGCGGGCGCTGACTCCGCCGATGGGCTGGAATAGCTGGAATCACTTTGCCGGACGCGTGAACGAGCGCGTGGCGCGCCAGACCGCCGACGCCATGGTGGCCAGCGGCATGGCCAAGGACGGCTATATCTATCTGAATCTCGACGATACCTGGATGGCGCGCCAGCGCGACGCCCAGGGACGGCTGGTAGCCAATCCGCGGCGGTTTCCCCACGGCATTCCGGCGCTGGCGGCGTATGTGCATAAACTGGGGCTGAAATTCGGGCTCTACGAGGATGCCGGGCTGCGCACCTGCGCCGGCTACCCCGGCAGCTTTGGCCATTACCGCACCGATGCCGCGACCTTTGCCGCCTGGGGCGTGGATTATTTGAAATTCGACTGGTGTAACGTGCCGCTGCGGCTGACGCCGCCGATGAGCTGGCATTTAGGCTTGAACGGCCTGCGGCCGCGGCAGATCGCGCAGCAACTTTACCGCCGCATGGGCGCGGCGCTGCTGGCCACGCACCGGCCGATTGTATTCAGCCTTTGCGAGTGGGGACTGTACCGGGTCTGGCGCTGGGGCCAGACGGCGGGCAATCTGTGGCGCACCACCGGCGACATCAAGGATAACTGGGCCAGCATGAGCCGCAACGGCTTCAGCCAGAACCGACTGGCGGCCTACTCCGGTCCGGGGCACTGGAACGATCCCGACATGCTGGAAGTCGGCAACGGCGGCATGACCACCACCGAGTACCGCACCCAGATGAGCCTGTGGAGCTTGCTGGCGGCGCCGCTATTGGCCGGCAATGATCTGCGCACGATGACGCCCACGACCCGCTCCATTCTGGAAAACCGGGCCGTGATCGCGGTGGATCAGGATGCGCTGGGCGTGCAGGGACATCGCATCTGGCGCGAGGGACGCGCCCCCAACGACCGCGAAATCTGGAGCAAGCCGCTGACCGGCGGCGCGGTCGCGGTGGGACTGTTTAACCGCGGGCCGAAGGCCGCGCGCATGACAGTGCGCTGGTGGCAGTTGGGCCTGGGCAAGCCCCATACCCCGGTTTGTTACACCAATTTATGGACCCATATCAGCGCCGCCGGACAGCCCACCGGCTTTACCGGCCTGGTGTCCGGACATGGCGTGATCATGCTCAGGGTGTGGCACGGGACTGACTGTAAATCATGATCATGATCCACCCCCCGCAGCGTTAGAAACGCCCTTTGTCAAGTAAATTTTTCCGGTGAGCACACCCCCTCCGGGGGGGAGTGTATTATGAAGAACGTTTTTATTTCTAAGAACTTACATTTTTTAAAATTTGTGGTTTTCGTACATTACTCCATGCATTGTCCCGCCTCAATTCATGATTAGGAACATAATGACGTTTAACTGAATCAGTTCAGGACAGGGAAAAACTGTGTCTTTGGGGATGGACAAATCATCCCCTTCGTATTACCCGAGCGCCTGATCTGAAGCCTCACGGTCAGCCATGAAAACGGGACAAACTGGCTACGCTCAATCCATCTGGAATAATATCCCGCTGCGAGCCAAGGGGGTTATCGTTATTGCCATTCCGGTCGCCGCCTTGTTATTGGCCTTAGCCGGTCTGGCGGGGCTCACGCGGGCCACGGGAAGGCTCGACCGTGAGATCAGTCAAACCCAAAAGATCCGCGCCAATGCGACCCACGCCCTGGTGCTGCTGCTGGATGCCGAAACCGGGGTGCGCGGGTACTTGCTGACCCATCGCAACGATACTCTGCAACCCACTTATCTTGCCCAGGGCGAATTACCCCGGCAATTCAAGACCCTGCGGCGGGACCTGCAGCGCCAGCCAGCCGAGTTAACCGCATGGCGGCAGCTGAATCAACTGCAATCGCGCGAAATGAATCTATTGCTCGGTTTGGAGCGCGCGGCAACGCGCGGGCCGGGACATCGGCTTTCCCCGACGCAACTCCAGCAGCTCGCGCAGGGCAAAGCCATCATGGACCGGCTGCGCCTGGGATTAAGCGGACTGATCCGCGCGGAAGATGAGGAACTCGCGCAAAGCAGCCTGGCCCTGCAAGCCACCCTGCACCATTTGCGGCAAATCCTGTGGCTCGGCGCGGCGCTGGGCATCGGCGGCGGCCTGCTGGCCGCATGGCTTTTCATGGCCGGCATCGCCGCCCGGATCACATGGCTGGAAACCCGGGCGGTTGGCCTGCTGGAACAACAGCCGGTTCCGGATCTGCCCGCGGCCCGGGACGAGATCGGCAAGCTGGATCAGCAACTCAGCAAAACCCACGGCTTATTGCACAAGCAGAATCAGGAATTGCAGCAAGCCCGCGCCCGCGCGGATGAGGCGAATCAAGCCAAAAGCCAGTTTCTTTCGCGCATGAGCCATGAGCTGCGCACGCCGTTGAACTCGATTCTGGGTTTCGGACAACTGCTGGCGATGGAATCGCGCGAACCGGCCCAAACCGAAAGCCTGCAGCAGATTCTGAAAGGCGGACGGCAATTACTGGATTTAATCAATGAAATTCTGGATCTGGCCCGGATCGAGGCGGGCAAGCTGGCGCTTTCGCCCGAGCCGCTGAATATCCGGAGCCTCGCGCGGGAAACGGTGGATATGCTGCGGCCCATCGCCGCCAGCGCCGGGATTACCATCCGGGAAGAATTCCATACCTGGCCGGAGACGCATGCCATGGCCGACCGCCTGCGCCTGCGCCAGATTCTGCTGAATCTGCTGAGCAATGCCATTAAATACAACCGGGCCCAGGGCAAAGTAAGCGTGCGGCTGGAAACCCCGGCCGCGGGCCGGATTCGCATCCTGATTCAAGATACCGGACATGGCATACCCCCCGTCCGGGCCGAGCGGCTGTTTCAGCCGTTTGACCGGCTGGGCGCCGAAGGCCGCGGCATCGAGGGCACCGGACTAGGCCTGACATTGTCCCGCCATCTGGCCGAAGCCATGCAGGGCAGTTTGCAGCTCCTCGAGTCGAGCGAACAAGGATCCACATTCGCGCTGGATTTGCCCGCCACGAGCGCGCCGCCGCACAGCGAAGCGGCGAGCCATTCCGGAGCAAGCGGCCACTGGCCGGCGGCGGCCACGGCCATGCGCACCATTCTCAGCATTGAGGACAACCCGGCCAATGCCCGGCTGATTGAACGCTTGCTGCAGCGCTATAGCGAGGTGAAGCTGCTGAGCGCCGTGGAGGGGCGGCTGGGATTGGAGCTGGCGCGCGAGCACCAGCCGCATATCATTCTGCTCGACCAGCATTTGCCCGATATGACCGGCATGGAAGTGCTGGAACAACTGCAGTGGGAGCCGCGCACGCGGAATATCCCGGTGATCGTCATCAGCGCCGATGCCACCCCGGGCCAGCAGCAGCGGCTGCGCCAGGCCGGCGCGCGCGAATATTTAACCAAGCCGCTGGATGTGCCGCGGTTTTTGCAATTGCTCGATGCTTTCCTATCCCCTTCCGGCGAAAATGCCGGGAAAGCAGGTGCGCATGCTACGTCAGGCTGATGCCCGCATTCTAATCATTGAAGACAATGAAGCCAATCTGATGCTGCTGCAGCGGATTCTGGCGCAGGCCGGGTATGAAAAAATCCGCAGCGTGACGGATGCGCGCCAGGCCATGGCCAGTTATGCGGTGGATCGCCCCGACCTGGTGCTGTTGGACCTGCATATGCCGCATGTCGACGGCTTTGAGATTCTGGCGCAACTGCGGCGGAAATTCCGGCCCGAAGACCTGGCGCCGGTGCTGGTGCTCACCGCCGACAGCACCGCGGCCACCCGCTACCGCGCCCTGCAGGCCGGCGCCAAGGATTTTTTAACCAAGCCGCTGGATGCCCAGGAAGTGCTGCTGCGCACGGCAAACTTGCTGGAAATGCGCCAGCTCTATCAAAAACTGCGGGGCTACAGCGCCGGACTGGAAAACAAGATTCAGGAAAACACCGCCGAGCTGCTGGAAAAAAACATTGAGCTGGAAAATGCCCAGGAGC
>JAJZKJ010000177.1 GCA_021804195.1 Acidobacteriota bacterium | reverse complement strand
GGAAGCGTTCGGGTGGATTCAAGCGCACGTGGCCGCCGCTTCCGTCGCCGCCGTGCACATCTATTTCCCCGATCCCTGGCCGAAACGGCGCCGGCGCCGAACGATGCCGGCTATTGATACCAGCACGGCCTGGAAGGAGACTCCGAATTGATGATCATCCGCCCGCATACTCGATCGCTCCTGATCACTTTGTCCACCGCCCTGGGTTTGCTGACGGGACGGCTTGTTTCGGCTGCGTTGCCTGCGGCTGCGAACGCACCGGTGACAAGGGGGGCGCCGCGCCCATCACCCTCTCCGCGGCCAACTACGACCCCTTCACCCGCAACTTCGAAAATGACGATGAAAAAGGTAGCGCCGCACTCGCCGCCGCCAGCTACGACCACGGCGCCTGCGGCATTGAAACCACCGGTGAAAAAGGAGGCGCCGCCCCCGCCGCCCCCGCAACTCACACCTGCACAAATCAATCAGATCATGGAATTCCTCCACAAAACACAACCGGAGACCTACCACAAGGCCCAGGTTTTGCGGCGAACGGATCCGAAACAATTCGTCACGCTCATCAACAAGGCCGCGCCAAATTTCAAACGACTCGAACAACTGCAGAAATCCGATTCCAAGCTTTTCGACATGACCCTTGAAAATCTGGCGGATACACACCAATCCTTCCAAATCGCCGGCGAATTGCGGCAACCGAACCTGCCGCCGGCACAGATGAAAAAACTGCAAAATGAACTGGTCAAGGTGGTCACTTCCCAATTCGAACTCCATCAACGGATTCGCGCGCACGAACTGAACCTTCTGCTGCGCCGCCTCAACAAGCTCAAAACACAATTTCAGCTTCGCCAGAAACAACGTAAGGAAATCATCCAGACCCGCGTACGCGACTTGATCGGCAAGCCGCCGAGCGTCAACTGGTAACGCCCGCATCGTGGCATACGCCGTAAGTCAAATGATTTTCAGGAGGGCTTGCGGACGGCCAACGAATAGAAGGGGCGATTTTCGCCGGCGTACTTGCGCTCGAAATTGGTCCCCACCAGCATTCCGTCCGAACCGGTCAGAGGCGAATCGAACGGTACGCGCGGGAGAAATGGACAACTCCTAAGCGTCTCCTCCATATAAGAAAAGTAGCCCTGATGATCGGTGACAATGCGCATTTTTCCCAGCGGTGCGAGAATTCTCCACACCTGCTCAATAAACGCCGGCTGAATGAGGCGACGTTTGTGATGTCGCGATTTCGGCCAGGGATCGGGGAAATAGATGTGCACGGCGGCGACGGAAGCGGCGGCCACGTGCGCTTGAATCCACCCGAACGCTTCCGCCCGCACCATTCGGCAGTTGTAAAGCCCGCGGCGCCGAAGACGGTCGGCGGCGAAATTGCAATACGCCCGCGCCCATTCAATGCCGAGAAAGTTACACTGCGGCTGCTCGGTTGCGGCGGCGACCAGAAAAGCGCCCTTGCCCGAGCCGATTTCAATCTGCACCGGATGGTCGTTTTCGAAAACCTCCGGCCAGCGCAGGTAACCTTGCTCTTCGTGGATATTCAGGAGGATTGGTTCGACAACAAGATTCGCGCGCAAGGCCATGCTCTGACAAATAAAAAGCCGCCACAGGGCTGCCGAGTGGGGCGCGACAGCTTTCGTGTGAGCAAAGTGGGAACCCACACGGTGGCGGCAAGAGTACAATAAATTTACCGTCTGGGCATAAAGCCCGCTCCCCATAATTTTTGCGCGGGCGTCGCTGGCAACTTGCCGCGATCAGGAAAATGCCGCAGACCTCACTTGTTCAATTCACCGGCGGGAGACAAACTCGGACACAAACTCCCACCTGCCTCCATCAGACAAACTCCATTTTATGATCCGAACATCGTTAGTCAAGCGCAGCCCCGGGCTGGCCGCGGTGGGATTATGTATTTACCGTTTTATACCACTCGTACCGCGACGGCGACCGATGGCAACATTTCCGGGCCTCCGTGGTCGCCGGCCGCGGGTTCCAGCGTCACTTCGCCGTGGAGGGGGATATCCGCCGCGGAACGGCCCAGCATCACTTTGAGAATTCCCGGCGCAAGCACAAATCTTCTTTGCTTCTCATGCCAATACCACAGGGCCGGCTCCTCAAACGGCAGAGTAAAGATCACCGTTTTGCTCGCGCCAGCCTTGAGTTCAATTCTGGCAAACCCCGCCAACTGCTTGCTCGGCCGTTTTACCGGCGACTTGGGAGCGGTGATATAAAATTGCACCACTTCGGCGCCGGCGCGGCCGCCGGTATTGTGAATTTTGGCCGATACGCTTACCGTTCCGCCTGGACCGAGTGTTGGGGCGCTGATCTTCAGATCGCTGTACTTGAATTGTGTGTAGCTCAGGCCATACCCGAACGGATACAGCGGTTCGCCTTCAAAGTACATATACGTGCGGCCCCGCATGACATCGTAATTGTGGAACGGCGGGAGCTGATCGACGGATTGGAACCATGTCGTCGGCAACTTGCCGCACGGGTTGTAGTTGCCGAACAACACATCGGCAATGGCGGTTCCCTGGGCCTGGCCCGCGAAGAGGGAACAAACGATGGCGGGGATGTTTTGTTTTTCCCAATTGATGGCGACGGAATTATTGGTATTAAGCACCAATACGGTTTGGGGATTGGCGGCATGTACCGCCCGAATCAATTCATGTTGCGGACCGGTCAGATCTATGCTGTGGCGATCCTTTCCTTCGCAATCAACCGATTGGTCGATGCCGCAAACCAGGATGGCCAGATCGGCCTCTCTGGCGGCGCGCACCGCTTCCAGAAAAGCCTTTTCATCCTTTTCGCCCAGAATGCCGCAGCCGGTATGGTAAACAACCTTCGGCCGGCCGGCCCGCGGCGCCAGGGGCGGCGGCGGCAGGAGTTCAAACCAATGGACTTTGAACAGGGTCCCGGCGGGACAGGAAAATCTTAAAAATACTTTATGGCTGCCGGTGATGCCACGCAGGGGAGCGGACACGTCGGTGTAAATGTGCCAACCGCCGGATGGAATATCGAGTTTGGCGGCCAGCGGTCCGTCCAGACCATCCAGGTGCACGGCAATATTTCCACCCGGCGCCAAACTGGCGACGCGTATGACCATTTCCCGCTTGTCGGTGAAATCCTGCGGAGGAAATTCCATCCAGGAACCATTGGGAATGCGGGCGAAATCGAAATTGGTTCTGCTGCCTGGCGCACCCTGGTCCCGCAGATTGGGGCTTAAACCAACCGCCTCGCCGGTGCGGACAAGCCCCCTTGAAACGTCCACACCCAAGGCCGCGGCAATGCCGTCCAAAGGTGAAACGTGAACGGCTGGAAATCCGGCGTAACTGCCGGCCTGGAATCCGGCGGTGGGACCTACGATAGCCACCGATTGGAGCGCCGATTTATTCAGGGGTAGTAAATGGTTGTCATTTTTGAGCAGCACCACCGATTGCCGCGCCGCTTCCAAAGCCAAGGCGCGGTGCGCGGGAGAATCGACCACGTCCATGCTTATGGTTTTGTAAGGAACCGTTTCGGCGCGATCAAACTCACCGAGTAAAAACCTGACGGTCAGTGCGCGAACCACCGCGCGGCCGATATCCGCCGCGCTGACCAGATTCAGATCAACCGCCTTGCGCAAGTGTTGCTGAAACGTGTAGCCGCAATTTTGGTCACATCCCGCCTGGATACCCAGCGCCGCGGCCTGATGCAGCGTGGACGCGTAATGATGCCCGTCAACAATAACGGCGATGGCGTCACAATCGGAGACGACATACCCGCGGAAGCCCCAGCGGTCGCGCAGCAGATGGGTGAGCAAAAAATGATCGGCACAGCAGGGCACGCCATTGATGGCGTTGTAGGCGCCCATCATGGTCAAGACGTCGCCATCCATAACACAAGCGCGGTACGCCCGCGTGTAATACTCCCAGAAACTGCGCGAATCAACCGACGCATCCGCTCGCAGACGGTCATTTTCCGTGTTGTTGCAGATAAGGGCTTTGGCGCAGGCGGTGGTTTTAAGATAATTCGGATTCTCGCCCTGCATCCCCCGGACAGACTCCACCGCCAGGGAACTCAGATGGCAGGGATCTTCGCCGTAAACCTCCTGGCAACGGCCCCAGCGCGGATCCCGCGTGATGTTCAGCGTGCTGGGAGAGTAATAGGTCAGGCAGACGCCGTAGGTATTGTGATAGGCCCTGGCCTCGTCAGACACGGCGTGAAAGACGCGGCGGATCAACTCCCGGTTCCATGTGCAACCCAGCGCCGCGGGTACCGGGAAGAGGGTTACCGGCGGCAGGCGGCGCAGACCATGCAACGCTTCTCCGGCATAATATTGATACGCGGGCAAACCAATCCGCTTAATGGCTGGAGCATTATTGCCGGTCTGGCTGATCTTCTCGTCCAGCGTCATTTTCGCGACCCACGCCGCGGCGCGCTTCCACGCCTTGTTGTACGCTTCGTCGCAGATGCCTACGCGGGGATGGTCCGTCGAAACCATGTTGGACTTGGGTGTTTCCGGCATACTGCGGGAGCCGGCCGCAACCAATACCGCCGCCGCCCAAACGGCTCCAAACTCGCGCCGGTTCATGGAATTCGGCTCAGATAATGGCTCGCTCATCGTGTTCCTTACCGTTCAATAAAACGGAGTTTGGCCGTCAAAAATGATAACATCTTTATGCTGCGACACATGGTATAACCCTATAACCCAAAGGCAACCGTTCACGCCCCTGGTTTTTTCCGCGTACGTCCCGACGGGCGGGGGTGTTCCCGGTGCGCCAGGACCGCAAAATCACCGCAACGTACCAGCCACGCCGCCGCGTGGTGGAAACCCGCAGCCTTTTTCCGCGCCGCCGTGAACGGCTACTTCCGATGTATCTGTGAGTAAACGGATACCACACAGTAGCGCCAAACCTACAGGCTCCCTTCCGCCGCCTTTCGGAGTGTTAGAAAAGCCTCCTTGAGTGCCTGGCTGACTGCGCTTTCCGGCTCGGCTAACAACAGGTTCTGGTAGGCGTTGATAAAATCAGTTCGTAGCCCATGGAACAAGTGTAAAAAATGGCGTAAAAAACCGAGACAATCCAGAATGGCTATTTCGGTGCCACCAAGTTGATCGTATTTTTCTGCAGCGTATTGGAGCACTTCGGGGGATATCGGTTCGGTGGTAATAAAAATATAGTTGCGTATGGTGGCGGTGTGCCTTTTAAGTTTTTCCAAGGCCAAGTTGATGTCACTAATGGTCACAGCCTTGAGTTTCATTTCATACACGGTCAATACATTGTTATCGTTGATCAAAGTTATTTCCACGTCGCCCATGGAGCCCGTTTGTTTGTCGGCGGCGGTATGCGCATGTAGTGGTTGCGGTTTTTCACCCAGCCGTTTGGATGCCGCCTGATATGCCGCGGCGACAACCAGTACCGGCAACCGTGAAGCGTTTTTACATGCAAGGTGCTGACTTATCAGACCGGCAATTTCTTCGGCCGATAGCGGCGGGCCTGTGACAGTTTCTGCAACCGGATAAGTTTGGGGGTAACCGTTCACGGGCCAAAAATCGCTTAAAATCAAAGAAATAATGTGGAATCTGAAGTTTATG
>JAJZKJ010000176.1 GCA_021804195.1 Acidobacteriota bacterium | reverse complement strand
GTGCGTGACCCTCCGCCTGATTCGCCCTACCGTCTGCGGCGCTTGACCCTGCCGCCCTCGCTGCGCGAAGACTTCTACACCGGCTTCGCCAACTCCAGTCTCTGGCCGCTGTGCCATATCGCCTATCATCAGCCCCGCTTCGAGGAAAAATGGTGGCGCGCCTATCAGGCCGTCAATGAAATCTTTGCCCAGGCGGTGGCCGAGGAAATCGGCGGCGAGCCGGCCACCGTCTTTATCCAGGATTTTCATCTCGCCCTGGCGCCGCAAATGGTCCGCGCCCGCTGTCCGCGGGCGCTTATCGCGCAGTTCTGGCATATTCCCTGGCCCAATCCCGAAGCCTTCCGCATCTGTCCCTGGCGCCGCGAGCTGCTCGAAGGCATGCTCGGCAACGATCTGCTCGGCTTTCATCTCTCCTACCACGGCATGAATTTTATGGAGACGCTCGACCGCGAGCTGGCCGTGCGCATTGACCGCGAGCACAACCTGGTCTCCCGTCCCGGCGCCGCCGGCGGCCTCACCAAAATCGGCGCCTTTCCCATCAGCGTGGATGCCCAGGCGATCATTGCCAGTGTCACCACCAGCGCCGCCCAGCAATCCGTCCGCGAGCTGCGCGAGCGCTATGCGCGCGGCCGCCAATTGGTGCTCACCGTCGAGCGCATGGACTACTCCAAGGGCATTCGCGAGCGTCTGGAAGCCATCCAGCGTTTGTTCGAGCGCCACCCCCAATGGCGAGATCGCGTCAGCTTTGTCCAGATCGCCACGCCCAGCCGCACCGATGTGCGCGCCTACCACGACTATGCCGCCGAGGTGGATCACTTAGTCGCGGAAATCAACCGCCGCTGGGGCACCAGCGACTGGAAGCCCGTGCTGCCGCTCCATCAGTACGTCGAGCCCCGCCAGGTCTGGAACTGGTATCTCGCCGCCGACGCCCTCATCGTCAGCTCGCTGCACGACGGCATGAATCTCGTGGCCAAGGAGTTTGCCGCCGCCGCCCGCGATGACGCGGTGCTGCTGCTCAGCGAATACACCGGCGCGGCGCGCGAGTTCCGCGAAGCCGTTCTGCTCAACCCCTACGCCATTGACGATTTCGCCGATAAGATCGCCGCCGGCCTCGAAATGCCTCTTGAGCAGCGGCGCGAGCGTCTGCGGCGGCTGCGCTGGCGCGTGCTGCAATATGATATTGGCGCCTGGGCCGCCGATATCCTGCGCGCCCTGCGCCAGCATTATTTCGACAACCATGGTTCCGCATTTCCTGAAAACTCCGGCGGCGGCATGGCGTGAGCGGCTGCGCCGCTCTCCCTCCCTGCTCGTCGCCTGTGACTTCGACGGCACCCTGGCCCCCATCGTCCCCGATCCCTGGGCGGCGCGGGTTTTGCCCGGCGGCCTGCGCGCCTTATCCATCCTCGCCCGCTACCGTTCCGGCGTCGCGGCCGCCGTCGTGAGCGGCCGCGGGCTCGCCGATGTGCGTTCCCGCTGCCCGGTGGACCAGCTCTGGCTGATCGGCAGCCATGGCAACGAAATCGCCGCTCCGCCCCGCCGGCCGCTTCTCGCCTGGTCCGCTCCGGACTTCCCGCCGGCCGCCCTGCGCCAGATCGAATCCCGCGCCCAGGCCTGGCCCGGAGTCATCGTGGACCCGAAAACTTCGGCCTGCGCCCTGCACTATCGTCAGGCGCCGCATTTTGCCCCCCGGGTCGAGGCTCTGGCCGCGCAGATCGCCCGCGAATACAACCTCAATCTCATGCCCGGCAAATGCCTGGTCGAGCTGTTCTGTCCGGAGGCTCATACCAAAGGCCAGGCCATTGAGTTGCTGCGCAGCCATCTCAATGCCGATCAGGTGGTGTATTTTGGCGATGATCAGACCGATGAAACCGTTTTTTCCCTGCCGCCCGACTGGCTCATCGGCGTCCATATTGCGCCCGCCACGTTGCCCGATACGCCCATCATCGAAGCTGATTTCGATACGCGTGCCGCCTATTGGCTGCGCGGCCCGGAAGAAGTTGCGCGGGCGCTGCGCGTCATCGCCCGGCTGCGCCTGCATTCGGAAAGAAACTCCCATGCCCATCCTCTGGAGCGGGCAAAGATTTAAGTTGCAACCGGACCGTAGCCTGGGACCGCAGTCCTCCGGACTGCTCTTATGCGCCGCCGCTCAGCTCCGTCAGTTTCGTCACGGTGTTGATGTTCCGTATCGTGCCGGGTTCTTTCACGGGAAGTTTGAACTTCGAACGTCCCTGTCCTTCGGGGTAGAGCCTGTCTCATAAATGGTGCGGGCCATCAAATCAGGGCAGATTTGCGGCTTTTCCAGCGAAACAATTCCGCGTATTTGGCGGAATTGTGAGCGAAAGAAAAGCCGCATGCATTGCGTGAACTTTAACCCACACGGCTTTATGAGACAGGCTCTAGTAAATATAAATTTCCCGTCTTCCGGTCCTTACCTGTTCGCCTCCCGGCCCGGTCAGTCCGTCCAGTTTCTCCGCCGGGGGCGCGCCCGCCAGGAACAGGACAGCCACTTTGCTCCCCTCTTTGCCGGGGAACGGATTTCCTTCCAGCGCCGCCCGCATCTCCGCCGGAGTCCGCACCATCACAGCAATCGGTTGATTCATCTTCGCGGCCAGCGCCTTTTCCAGTGTTCGCTTGATGGCATCTTCTTTTAAATTCGACTCGAAGATCGCGTTGCCGCTCTGAATCCACGTGCGCGTTTTCCGGAATCCGCAGTCGCCGCACAGCGCGGCCAGATCCTTCATCGCCAGTTGATTTGCGCCCACCACGTTGATTCCGCGCAGCAGTGCGATATAAATGGCCATTTTTTCAAAATACCCGGAAAATCCTGGTTTTGAAAGCGTGCGGCTTCATAACGTTGCACCTTGCCTCTTCATTCTTCACTTCCTTAGCTTTCCGCTATCTTTCGCGCCGTGGCCATTGTATGCTCTAGTATCAGCCCGAATAGGGGCTTCTCAACCCATGCGCGTACTGCTCATTTACCCCAAACGCGATCCCCAGTCCCGGCTGCGCACCCAGTTCAGCCAGGAACGCATCCACCAGTTGGTCTGCTGGCCGCTGCCGGTGCGCAGCTATGGGCTGATGTTCAACGGCATCGAAACCCTGGCCGCGCTCACGCCCGACTGGGTCGAGCTCGACATCGTCAACGAAAACCTGCGCGACATTGACTTCGACGCCAAAGTGGATCTCGTCGCCATGACCGTCATGGTGACCAACGCCACCCGCGCCTATCAGATCGCCGACCGTTTTCGCAAACGCGGCGTCAAGGTGGTGATGGGCGGCTATCACCCCTACATGATTCCGCAGAACACGCTCCAGCACTGCGATGCCATCTGCGTCAGCGAGGCCGAATATCTCTGGGAAGACATGCTGCAGGATGCGCGCGACGGCCGGCTCAAGCCCATCTACGCCCAGACCACGAAGACCGAAATGAGCAAAATCCGGCATCTGCCCCGGGTGCGGCGGCGCGACTGGATGCAGCACGTCTCGCTCACCCTGCAGGCCAGCCGCGGCTGTCCCTTCGACTGCGACTTCTGTTCCATCGTGCAGATGCTCGGGCACGACATGCGCTACAAGACCCCCGAGAATCTCTGCGCCGAGCTGGAAGTCATCTATAAGAACGACTGGCTGGGCCGCGTCTTCTGCCGTCCCATCTTTTTCGTGGACGACAATATCTTCGGCCATCCCCGCACTCTGAAGGAATTGCTGCGCGGCATCATCAGGCTCAACAACAAGTATCCCAAATTCACCCCCGTCTTCGGCTCGCAGATGACCATCAACGTCCATAAGGATAAAGAGGCGCTGGCGCTGCTCGAGGAAGCCGGTTTTTACAACATCTTCATGGGTCTCGAAAGCCAGGATAAGGAAACCCTGCGCGCCTACAACAAGCTCCACAACATCGCCTTCAGCTACGACGAGGCGGTGCGGAAAATGCGCGAGCACGGCATGGAGGTCATCGGCAGCTTCATCTTCGGCACCGATACCGACACCCCGCGCGCCTTCGAGCAGACCTACGAGTTTTTCGACCGCGTCAACCTGCTCTACCCCTATTTCAACATCCTCACGCCCACCGCCCGGCAGTGGAAGCGCTTCATGGAGCAGGGCCGGATCCTCACCGTCAAGCCCAAGCTCTATGACGCCCACCACACCGTCTTCGTGCCCATGAAGATGAGGCCCATCGAGCTGCAGCAGGGCTTTGTGGATCTGGTCCAGCGCACCTTCGACTACGCCAATATCAGTAAGCGCATGCTGGCGGTTTACGTCGAAAACCCGGTGCGCAAGCCCAAGCTGCAAATGTCGAAAATGCTCGAGCGGGCGGCCTTCCACAAGCTGCGCTGGAGCCTGAAGCACCTGGGCGATGCCGGCAGCCTGGCGTTTTTAGACGGCATGAAGCCGCACGTCTGGTCGGGGCGCATTCCGGTCGCCGCCCTGCTCCTGCAGATTGACCAGCATGACTTTGCCACGCGCCTCGAGCACGCCACCGCCGAGCATTTCTATAACCTCGACGTGCCCGCCTGGCAGGACCGCGAGCGGGTGCCGGAAAGCCCGGGCGTGGCCTCCGAGGGCCTGGGTCACGAAATCGCGGCCATGGTGCGGTAAACGGCCGGATCGGCGTAGGGCATGGAATTTGAGTGGGATCCTGACAAAGCTGCAAGTAATTTAAGAAAACATCATCTGTCGTTTGCAATCGCGATCCAGGTTTTTTTCGATCCGGATCGTTGGGAAGAATTTGAGGCTGGTGAAGAAGATCGTTGGTTAACGGTAGCTTTAGTTCAAGGGGTCGAAATCACTGTGGTTTATACTATTCGTAACGAAGTATATCGCATCATTTCCGCCAGAAAGGCCACGCTTAAAGAACGTCAAAAATACTGGCATGGTTAAATTTCAACTCAACCCGGCACATTTGCCTCGCCTTACCCCCGGGCAGATCCAGGCCTTGCGTGCCCGTCCGGTGGATCTTTCGGATCTGCCGGAAATTCCATTAAATGGCGGGTATCGCCCCGGCGCATTATTGGAGCTAAGTCACGGCCGGCTGCGGCAAAATTATTTTTCCGGCGCCATCAGTGAGTTGCGCGCCCGGCGCGGCCATATCGCGCGGACCATCAAAATCTTGCGTGCATTGGATCAGCATCATAATGGAAAATTAAAATAACCCGGCGTCGGACCGCCGCTATGCGAAGCTAATCCCTTCGCACATTTTGCATCGAAGCTGAGGCGAAGGGAGAAGCAAGCAGAGCAAGGCGTGAGGAGCGGAGCATCCGGAATGTACATGGATGTACATGAGGAATGCGGAGCGACTCACAACGCCGCTATGCGAAGCTAATCCCTTCGCACAAACCGTATGGTACGAGTACGCATTGCCCCCAGCCCCACCGGCGACCCCCACGTCGGCACCGCCTACATCGCGCTGCTCAACTATCTTTTCGCCCGGCAGCGGGGCGGCCAGTTCATCCTGCGCATCGAAGACACCGACCGCGCCCGCTTTGTGGCCGCTTCCGAGCAGATGATCTTCGACGCTCTCCGCTGGCTCGGCCTCGAATGGGACGAGGGTCCCGACGTGGGCGGGCCGCACGGTCCCTACCGGCAA
>JAJZKJ010000175.1 GCA_021804195.1 Acidobacteriota bacterium | reverse complement strand
GCGTTCGTGCCGTTGTTCGAGTGCCATCTCGGCCAGGGCAAGTTTCTCGCGTACCTGCACCAGGCGCGGATCAGTGGTCGTTAGCAGTTCGTGGAAGAGTCTTTGAACCAGCGGCAACTTGCCTACGTCCAGCCATACGCCGTCGCATTTGCGGCAAAATTGCAGGTTCACGGGGATCATCGGATGCAGGCGGTCAATGGCAAGCTGGACATGGCAGTCCGGGCAGGAAAGAGGGGTTTTGGTGTCGGACTCACTCGCCAGTGCCGCCAAATCCTGGAGGTTCACGGTGGTGGAATTCGCCGGCGCCGGTGCGCCGCCGGCTGCGGAAGCCGGGGCCGGGGAAGAGACGGCTCGAACCAGATGCATCAAGCCCGCCCGCGCCACCCAATCCCCGAAACAACTGCTGCACGTTTTGATGCGCACATCGTTTTTGATCACCACGGTCAAAAACACGAAGCAGGTTGGGCAACGAGCCATGAACCACCGCCTGATCGGATACGAAAGGGCGCTCGTTCGGCCGGGCGCACAGCATTATTGTGCCACATGGGAAGATAATAAGCCAAGGAAAATCGACACCGTTGCAACCGTTGAAGCGGCGTTCCCGTTTTGGCCGATCAACCGGCAACCGGGGCAAGCATGCCGGCGGGTGGGGAAACGCAAGGCGGCGTGACCGCGGGCTTGCCGGGAGCGGAGGGCGCCGCTCCCGTGGGCTCCAATCGTCGCAATGATGCCGTGGCCGGACGGCCGGCGGCGACAGCTTCGCGGACGCGGTAGAGACCGTGGAGAAGGTCCCGGACGGTGCGGTAGGGAATATTTTTACTATCGGTCGGCCGCAGCACGTCGTCGGTGAGCTGCTGGAGGTGACGGGCTTCCAGGCTGTTGGGGTTGTAACGGATCAGGCCCTTGAAGTCGGGATTGGAATGGGGCTTGTTCATCTGCACGGATAGATAGAACAGATCAACCGCCCTGTCCACGCGATGCATGCCGTGGCGAAGCACGTGGGAGGTTACCAGTCCCTGTTCGCTCATACGGGAAAGCACGCGCTGAATCTGGCTGGTGCGCATCATTTCCTCGTAAAGATTAAAAAGCAGAGAATGATCGGCGAACTTTTCACCGACGCGCACCGCCGAGCCGAAGTCGACCAAACCGACTCCTTGTTCGGTGCACACAAAATTGTCCAATCGCAGATCCAGGTGAATCACACCGGCTTTCTCGTGCAGGACGGCAAGCAGTTCGGCGCTTTGAATGGCGAAGTCGAGCTGCCCGAGGCCCGCGCCGCCGTTGCGCAGCCAGTTCATGTAAAGCGTGCGGACAAAGCCGCGGGAATCCCGCTCGACTCCCAGGCAGCGCGGCACGCGGTCGCAGAACGGCTGCGGAAGGTGGCGCTGCAAAATACGAAGCATGGAGGCTTCCCGCGTGAGGAACACGGGAAATATTTTCTCTGTGAATTGCACGGCGCGGCGGTGTATTTCGTCCAACGGCGAATCGGGAAATTTCCGGCGCAGACGCGACACCGTGCTGTCCACCGTCGGAATCCGCTTGATGACCACATACTGTTCGTCGAGCGGGTTGCGCTTGCCCAGACGCACCGCGTAGGTGAAACGTTCGCTTGCTTCGCCGGGCTTGAGCAGGTCCACCTTGCGGGCGACCAGGTAGTGCGCCTTGCGGGATAAGCCCGCGATGGCTAGGCCGAACGGACCCGTGCGAATGACCGCTGCGGGTTCTTCCAGCACGAAACCGTCCCAGCGGCCCAGGCGGCGCTCCCATTCGTCCATGGGCCGCGCTTGGCTGGAAATCATCACCACGCGGCCGCCCCAGCGCAGATGGGGAAACACATCTTCCGGCGCCAGAGTCGACTCCGCGGGCAGAAACAGAAAATAAGGTAGTCCGCCGTCATGATCGTCAGAACTCATTTTCATCGCCGCACGATATTCCGGATCCCCCATGAAACGGTGCTTTTCGACGAGTTTGAGCAAAGGGCAAGAGGCCGTAAGCCGCCGTATGTCTTCGAGGGACGGTTTATCGTCAGGCGCCAGGGGCATGTATTCTCCAACTTCCATAAGATATCGGGGCGGACTACGACTCCGCTCGCAACCCGCCGAGCCAACCCTAAAAAATCATCGGTGGCGCAATGATTGCATCGTGAGAATTTCCGGCGTATCGATGGTGTTTCCGCGCCGAAAGAAGGGGCGATAACCGACGCGGTTTATCGCTCCGCCCGCAGGGTTGGCCTGAAACCGGCCATCTGCGGTGTCGCACCGGCTCAATGGGTTTACGAACCCGGCTTTCGCCGGTGACTCCTTGCATCTGGCCGGTTTGAGGCCGATCAACCCGCAACTGTAGGTGTGACAGAGCACCACTAGGCCGGCGATTTTCGACGCAACGGCTGGGGCTTGCTTGCCGGTTTTGGAAAATTGCGCATAATTGTCTTTTTGGATTTGGAAGATCGTAAATGATTGTGGTGATACCGAAAGAATCTTTTGATGGCGAGCGGCGTGTGGCTCTGACGCCGCAAAGAGTCGCGAGTTTGCGCCAAGCCGGTCTGGAAGTTCACCTCGAAGCCGGCGCCGGGGCGGCTGCGGGTTTTCCCGATTCCCAATACCAACAGCAGGGCGTGACGATTGTGGTCGATCGTACCAAGCTGCTGGCCGCGGCGGACGTCATTTTGCAGGTTCGTACGCTCGGCGCGAATCCCCAGGCCGGACTTGCCGATCTGGCCTTCTATAAACCAGGTGTTGTACTGATCGGTTTTGCCGAACCGCTTACCGAACGCGCGGCGATCGAAGCGCTGGCCCAAAGCGCAGCGACCCTGCTGGCCATGGAGTTGATACCCCGTATCAGCCGCGCTCAGAATATGGACGCTCTGTCCTCCATGGCGAATCTCGCCGGCTACAAAGCCGTATTGTTGGCGGCCGAACACCTGCCCAAAATATTTCCGATGATGGTGACCGCCGCCGGCACGATTACCGCGGCCAAGGTGCTGGTCATCGGCGCCGGCGTGGCCGGTCTGCAGGCCATCGCCACGGCGCGCCGCCTGGGGGCCGTGGTCAGCGCTTACGATGTTCGTCCCGCGGTCAAAGAGCAGGTGCAGAGCCTCGGCGCCAAGTTCGTTGAGCTCCCGCTGGAAACCGGCGCGGCTCAAACCGCCGGCGGTTACGCCCAGGAACAATCGGCCCAGCAGCAGCGCCGCCAGCGCGAGTTGATGATCCGTGTGGTGGGTGAATCCGACGTGGTGATTACCACCGCCGCCGTCCCCGGAAAAAAAGCGCCCGTGTTGATCACTTCCGAAATGCTCCAGGCCATGGCGCCCGGCTCGATCGTGGTTGATCTGGCCGCGAGCCGCGGCGGCAACTGCGACTTGACCCGGCCGGATCAGACGATTTGCGCCTATGGCGTGCGCATTTTCGGTCCCACCAATCTGCCGGCGACGCTGGCGTTGCACGCCAGTCAACTGTATGCGAACAATGTCGCCAATCTGCTGCTGCACCTGATCAAGGACAAACAAATGGTCGTCAATACCGATGACCCGATCACGCGTGATATCCTGGTGTGTCGCGCGGGTCGCGTGGTTCATCCCACCGTGCGCGAGTCGCTGGGAATCACCGGGTAAATCAAGGAGGTTTTTTTGGGCGCTACGCTGGAATCCAATTTGTTCGTCTTTGTACTCGCGGCGTTCCTGGGTTACGAGGTGGTCCGCCGTGTTTCACCGCAGTTGCACACCCCTCTGATGTCGCTGACCAATGCGATCTCCGCGATTTCCGTCGTGGGCGCCGTCACCTTGGCCGGTGCGGGTCATGGCGAGGTTCTGCTCATTATCCTCGGAACGATCGCCATGGCTTGCGCCATGATCAACGTGGTCGGCGGATTCATGATCACGGATCGAATGCTCAAAATGTTTAAAAAGCGTAAGGAAAAGTGATGCCTCTTGTGAATTTCCCCGCCGGCGTCGGTGTGGTTGCGCCGGTGGGTTCATCGCACCTGGCCGCGTCGCCATGGTACGTGACGATCATCTATTTGGCGGCCGCGGCCCTGTTTGTCCTTTCCCTCAAGTGGCTCAATTCCCACAAGACGGCGCGGCGCGGTGTAAAGGCGGGCGAAATCGGCATGATCGCCGCCATCCTGGCCACCCTCTTTTTGCCCGAAGTGCGGCATTACAACTGGATTCTCGCGGCCGGCATCGTCGGCGCGGCCATCGGCGCTCTGCTGGCGTTGCTCACGCCCATGACCGCGGTGCCGCAGCAGACCGCTCTTTCGCACGCCTTCGGCGCTCTGGCCGCCGCCCTGGTCGGCACCGCCGAATATTTCGCCCACTATCCCCATCTTTCCCCCGTGACCAGCGGCTCGATCGCTTTTGAAACCCTGCTGGGATACCTGACCTTCACCGGCAGTCTTGTGGCCGCCGGCAAACTCCAGGAGGTGCTGCCCACCCGGCCGATCGGCTATAAGTTCCAGAATCCCATCAACCTTTCGGTCCTTGCCGCCGCGGTGGTCTGCGGCGTACTGATGGTCGTCGCGCCGCGGCACGAGATGGTCTTTCCGATCTTCATCGGCCTGTCCCTGCTTTTCGGCGTGCTGCTGATCATTCCGATCGGCGGCGGAGACATGCCCACCGTCATCGCCCTCCTGAACAGCTACGCCGGTCTGTCGGCCTCGGCCATGGGTTTCGTGGTCAACAACAAGCTGCTCATCATCGCCGGCGCGCTGGAGGGATCGTCGGGCTTCATCCTCTCCATGATCATGTGCAAGGCCATGAATCGCTCGTTCCTCAACGTGCTTTTCGGCCAGGCCAAAATTGAGAAGGCCGCCAAGGCCGATGATATTTACGGCGGCAAGATCAAGAGCGTCACGGCCGAAGAGGTGGCCGCGATTTTGGACGGCGCCCGGCGCGTGGTGATTGTGCCCGGCTACGGTTTGGCCGTGGCCCAGGCGCAGCACGCCACCGGCGAACTCTTCGAACTGTTGGATTCGCGGGGCGTGCAGGTGGAGTTTGCGATTCACCCCGTCGCGGGACGTATGCCCGGCCACATGAACGTGCTCCTGGCCGAAGCGGATATCCCCTACGACCGGCTCAAGGAGATGGACCAGATCAACTCGCAGTTCGAAGACGTGGACGTGGTGATCGTCAACGGGGCCAACGACGTGGTGAATTCGGACGCGCGCGACAACCCCAACAGCCCCATCGCCGGGATGCCGATTCTCAACGTGGACAAGGCCCGCACCGTGGTGGTCATCAAACGCAGCTTGAGTCCCGGCTTCGCCGGCATCCCCAATCCTTTATTCGCCAAGGACAATTGCCTGCTGTTCTTCTCCGACGGCAAAAAAGCGACCATGGCCATTATTCAGGCTCTTAAAGAGCTTTGATGCGGCCGAGTACAAACCTGATGAACCTGTTACAATGTCGGTTGATGGGGCGGGACGGTTGCCGATAGCTGTAGTGACCGATTCTCCCGGTGTGCCGGGACAAGGATAGGGAGATTGGCAGGTGGGCATGGTATTAACACAACAGTCTTTTTTCTTTCCCAGTCTGGATAGCATCGTCAATGTGGCCAGCGTACCCCAACGGAGCGTCTTCCGTTATCCCGGTGGAAAAACATGGCTGGTGCCGCA
>JAJZKJ010000174.1 GCA_021804195.1 Acidobacteriota bacterium | reverse complement strand
CCGGCGGCCTTTGCCCTCCGATCCCGCCGTACGCGCCCGGGTTCAGGTTCAAATCGCCCGCTTGCGCCGGCAAATTGCGCAAAAAAATCTCTCTCCCGCCGCGATCCAGGCCGCGCGAAAACTCCGTTTGCTCCGGCGCGAGCGCCGGCTGCGGGCGCTATTAGGCAGTCAATTTGCCGCTCTTACTCACGCGCCCTGGCCGCGTCGCGCCGCGGTTTATGAACAACTTCCCGCCCCGGTGCGGCGAAAAGTCATCGCCTTGCTACCACGCGGCCAGGCGCTGCAACTGGCGCTCTGGCTGCCCTTGCCACAGTCCCGGGCCATTGAGCAATTAAAGGCTCCCATGATGGTTCCGGTGACCGATCTGCAGCAGGCCAAAATGCTGCGCGCCATCTACGGCACGCGCCAGCTTCAGGACGTGCTCACCGACTTCTGGTTTAACCACTTCAATGTCTATTTATATAAAGGCGCCGACCGTTACTTCACCACGCAATATGCCGAGCAGGTGATCCGCCCTCATGTTCTGGGGCACTTTTATACCCTGCTTTTGGCCACGGCCAAAAGCCCAGCCATGCTGTTTTATCTCGACAACTGGCGCTCGGTCGCGCCCGGCGCCGGCGCGCGTCTGGCCGCCTTTCGCGCCCGCATGCAAGCCCGCCGTCGCGCCCACATGGCGCGCATGGGCATCATGGCCGGCTTTCTGCCCGCTTCCCGCCCCGCGCCGCGGCGCAAAGTCAACCCTCCCGGCATTAACGAAAATTACGGCCGCGAATTGATGGAGCTGCATACGCTGGGCGTCAACGGCGGTTATACCCAGCGCGATGTGGATCAGGTCGCGCTTTGCCTCACCGGCTGGACGATCCGCACGCCCTTCCGCAATCCGGCTTTTTTCTTTGCCCCGCGCCTGCACGCCCGGCGGCCCAAAACCGTACTGGGCCGGCCGATTGATGCGGGCGGAGAGCAGGATGGCATCGCGGTCTTAAAGTTGCTGGCCAATAATCCCGCCACGGCGCGGCATATCAGCTATGAACTCGCCCAGCGCTTCGTCAGTGACCATCCGCCGCATGCCCTGGTGGACCGGATGGTTGCGGTCTGGCTGCGCAGCCATGGCGACCTGCGGC
This sequence comes from Acidobacteriota bacterium, assembly GCA_021804195.1. Next base: position 4,500 of record JAJZKJ010000174.1, on the reverse strand, counting down.
AGGTAATGGCGGCCATGATCGCTGCGCCCCAATTCTGGAGCCCGCGCTATGCCGGCGATAAATTCAAGGCGCCGTTGCAAATGGTCGCCAGCGCGGTGCGCGCGGTTCAGGCCCGGGTTTATAATCCCGAGCATCTGGTGCAGGTGGTGGCGCAAATGGGCGAGCCGTTATATCTGGATCTCACGCCGAACGGGTACTCCAACCGCAATCCCGACTGGATCTCCAGCACCGGGCTGGTGGATCGCATGAACTTCGCTCTCGCCCTGGGCGCCGGCTGGGTTCCCGGCTTGCGCATGACCATGCCCGTACTTCCTTCTGCCGCGGAAGCAAGCCGGGCCGCGGCACTGATCGCCCTTGCGCATGTTTTAGAGCAGCCGGCTCCCGCGCCCGCGGTGGAAAAAAATATGCTCGTGAGTTTGCGCCGCCTGCCTCGCCCCGCTGGCGCGGGATGGCGTTCGTTCGCCTCATCCCGGCCGCTCTCCGGCTTCAGCCCGGCGCAGGAAAAACTGTCTCTCGGGCTGCTGCTGGGCGCGCCCGGTTTCCAGCATTATTAATCGTTCTTTGAAGAAGACGAAGGAGAACCCCATGCCCACTCGCCGCATTTTTCTTCGCAACTCCGCCCTGGCCATGGTGGGCGTGGGTGTTTTGCCCAGTTGGCTCACCCGCACCGCCTGGGCGGCGGAAGCCGCCCGGCGCGGCAAAATTCTGGTGGTGATCTTTCAGCGCGGCGCCGCGGACGGACTCAACATCGTGGTCCCGCATGGCGAAGCGGCGTATTACCGTTATCGTCCCACCATTGCCATCCCGCGCCCGCGCGGCAAGACTCCGCGCGCGGCTGCGGCTCTGGATCTGGACGGCTTTTTTGGCCTGCATCCCGCGCTCTCCGGCTTGCAGCCGCTCTGGAAGCAGCATCATCTTGCCATTGTGCATGCCGCCGGCTCGCCCGACCCCAGCCGTTCGCATTTTCAGGCCCAGGATTATATGGAAGCCGGCACGCCGGGCCAGCCCGACACCTCCACCGGTTGGCTCAATCGGGTTCTGCGGGCGCAATGTCCCGACTGCGAAGCCGGACATAACCACGGCCAATCGCCTCTGCGGGCCGTGGCCATGGACGCGCAAATGCCGCTCACCCTGCGCGGCGCCGCTCCCGCTGTCGCCATCAGCGACCTGGCCGCCTTCCGGGTTGGCTATGGCCCCCTCGGCGCCGCCGGCGCCGAAGCCTTGCAGTCGCTTTACGACCAGGATGGCGGCGCGCTGCTGCAGCCGGCCGGCCGCGATACCTTCGCCGCCCTGAAGCTGTTACGGCATCTGAATCCGCATCAATACCAGCCCGCCCCCGGCGCCCATTATCCCCGCCGCGGTCTCGGCCATGGACTGCGCCAGATCGCGCAATTGATCAAGGCCCGCGTGGGTGTCGAAGTCGCCTTTGCCGATATTGGGGGATGGGATAATCACGTCGCCGAAGGCTCAACCGAAGGCCAGCTTGCGGGCCGGCTGCGCGAATTCGGCGACGCTCTGGCCGCCTTCTGGACCGATCTCGGCGATCGCGCCGAAGATGTTCTGGTGGTTACCATGTCGGAATTCGGCCGTACCGCGCATGAAAATGGCAGCGCTGGCACCGACCATGGTCATGCCAATGTCATGTTCGTTTTAGGCGGTTCGGTGCGCGGCGGTAAGGTCTATGGCCGCTGGCCAGGGCTGGAACCTGAACAGCTCTATCAGGGCCGCGACCTGGCCTTGACCACCGATTTCCGCCTCGTGCTTGCCGAAGCAGTGCGCAATCATCTGGGCGTGAGTGGCCTGGGGCCGGTTTTTCCCGGATTTAATGCCGATCCCCGGCAGTTTCGCGGCTTTTTATCAACTTGAAAGTGAGCGGTAAAAGACATTTGCCGTAGCTGCGCAGGTCTCCATTCTTATTTCCTGCCGCATCTATCCCCCTATGGCAAATGATCATACTCAGAACCTGGCCGCGTGGGTCTGTCTGCTGGCCTGTTTATGGATTTGGCCGTTCTCAGGCGGCAAGCGCGAGACCCTGACCGTCTCCCGCGCGATTCCCGGCGCCTCGGCTTATGCCAACGTCGGTCATGATAAAAACGGCAACACCACCGTTGATTTGCACGTTAAATTTATGCCCAATCCCGGCACTTTGACCCCGGCGGAAACGAACTATGTGGTTTGGGTCCAGCCGCGTGGACATGCCCCCGAAAACAAAGGTAAATTACGCGTAAATAGTAATCATCATGGAAGCATCATGCTTCGTTCACCCTATCGGGTCTTAAACGTATTCATCACTGCTGAAGCCTCGGCTCAGGTGACCCGGCCCACCGGCCAGCAGCTCATCTACGGCCTCATCTCGCGCTGAAGCCTGTTAGGTCCCGGCCCTCCGCCGTCGAATGACGCTGAGCGTGATCCTTTTGGGCAGCCATCCGTCCGGCTTGCAAACACGCCGCCACGCTGGCGCCATGAACCCCATTGCACGCCAGCGCTAAATTTGAATATTTTTCCGCCCGTTGCAAAACTTCCCGTGTCCGTTCCAGATGTCCGGCTTGCAGCAAAGGGGCGGCGCGGTGCCAGCGTTGCACGTGGCTCAGGCAGGGCTCATCTTTAACTCCAAAGATTGCGCCGAGTTCATTTCGCGCCATGAGAATGATTTGGGCCTCATTGAAATCCCGTAATTTGCTGGCATCCATCGCCAGGCGCAGCAGGGCCGCGCCGGCCGGCGCCCGGTGGGGATATTTTCGGTGGACAAAAGTAATGGCCCGGGTCGCGGTTTTCACCGCCGCGGGCACAAACAAGGCATGGCCCGGAGTCAGCCGCGGTTCTTTTTCAAAACCCAGATGAACCAGACAAGCGGGCGCGTATGCAATGCCCCGCAGCGCCCCGGCCAGCTCCGGATCGAAATTTTCGGTCATGGCCGCCGCGCTCCAGGCCGGCGCCGCCAGAATCAGACGTTCGCATTCTGCCTCGCCGCGGCTGGTGCGCAGGCGAAATCCCTCCTTGTGGGGCGCAATGCTTGCAATGCGCAGCTGGCATTGCAGCTGTCCCGGCCGCAGTTTCGCCACAAGCGCATCCGTCAGCCGCGCCATCCCGCCTTGGATTCCCACCCGCCCCGGGCTTGGATGGGTGCGCGCTCGCGCCTCGCGCCAGAGCGCGCGGCTCACGCTTTTGCTTCCGGCATATTCCCATAGTTTCGGAAACAATGCGCGCAGACTGGCTTCTTCCGGACGCAGATGAAACAGCGCTCCCAGAATGGGTTCAGCCACTTGTTCCGTAAACTCCCGCCCATACCGGGAGTTAAGAAAATCCGCCACGGATTCATCCGCCGTGGTGCCCGCGCGTTTGCCGTTCGGCTTTCCGCCCCATAGAAATTCCCGCGCCATGTGCGCCTTGACGGGCCAGGATATGAGTCGTGTCGTCAGAACTTCCGTGACGCTTTCCGGCGCCATGCGCAGCCAGCCCCGGGGCAGGCGCAGTGCCCGTCCCTGCTTCCATATATATGTTGTCGAACCCTCCTTTTGCGGAGGGACTTCCTCCTGCAGCTTCAGCTCCGGCAAAATATGGCCGGCCCGGGGATCGTGGGCCAGAAATGCATCGGGCCCAAGTTCCAGCAGGAATTCTCCCGCGGCCAGGGTTTGAATCACGCCTCCGGGCCGGGTTTCGCCCTCCAGCAAAATAAAATTTTCTTCCCCGCGCCGCGTCAGCTCCCACGCCGCGCTCAGTCCGGTCACGCCCGCGCCGATAATAGCGGTTTTTGCATTCACGCCTATATATTCTGGCATCGCTGTGCGGGCCGTTCTTATTCGAAATTCGCCGGGCTCACAAAGACGGGCCGCGGCCGGTATCTTTGTGAATGCCGTGATTTATACTGGCTGAACCCGAACCTGCGCGGTGTTTTCCCATGACCAGTCCCGCTTTCCGAAGCTTGCGCGTGCTTACGCTGGAATCTCGCCGCGCGGCGGAGATGGCGAAATTGATCTCGCTTCTCGGGGGACAGCCCGTTGCCGCTCCCGCTCTGCGCGAGGTCGCCTTCGAAAATCAGGCTGAGGTCAGGGAATTCCTGGGCCGGCTCTGCAATGGCGGACTCGACTGGATGATTTTTTTAACCGGGGCCGGGCTGCGCCGCACGCTGGAATTGGCGGGGCCGGAATATTCTCCCGCCCAGCTCGCCCATGCCCTGCGCCGCATCCGCGTCCTGGCGCGTGGCCCCAAACCCGCGGCTGAATTGCGCAAGCTGGGGGTTGAACCCACCCTCATTGTGCCCGAACCCCATACCTGGCGGGAGGTGATTTCGAGCCTGGATGCCGCAGTGTCTTCCTGGCCGGGATTGCGCGTGGGGGTGCAGGAATATGGCCAGCCCGCTGACGACTGCCTGCGGGAACTGGAGCGGCGTGGCGCCTGCATTCATGTCCTGCGCCTGTATTCCTACCAGTTGCCGGAAGATCTGGCGCCGCTGCGCGCCGCAATTCAGGAAATTGTGGCCGGAAAAATTGCCGTTATCCT
>JAJZKJ010000173.1 GCA_021804195.1 Acidobacteriota bacterium | reverse complement strand
CCGCGGCCCAGGGTTTTGACTGGGGCCCGGTGAATTTACTCATCGAAAACACCGCCGGCGGCAGCCGCCTGGCCGGCGATTTCCGCGAACTGCGCCAGATTCTGGACGGCCTGGCGGGCCTGCCCGCCGCCGCCTGTCTCGACACCTGCCACTGCTGGGTCGCGGGATACGACTGGTCCACGCCCGAGCGCTATGCGCAATTCATGCAGACGCTGGAACACGATCTGGGGCGCAAACGAGTGCGATTGTGGCATGCCAATGACACCCAAAGCGGACTTGCATCGCGCCTGGACCGGCATTGGCATATTGGCGAAGGCAAGCTGGGCGATGCGGCCTTCCGCTCCTTGCTGCAAGACCCGCGCTGGAGCCAAGCCGCATTTCTGGCCGAGACCCCGGTGGATGCGCCCGGGGACGAAGCCCGCAATGTGGCCGCCTTGAAACGCCTGCGCACAACCGCCTGAATGCCGCGCTACAGGCTGAACTGAATGCCGGAGTTAAACTGCAGCGAATTTTTCTGGAACCCGGGGGCGGGGTTATTGAGGTAATTGTCAATCAGGGTGGTATTGAAGCTGAGCGATTTATAGATGGGCACCACCAGCGAGGTCTGGCCGGCGGTCTGATAGGCCACGCTATTGGTGATGGCGGGCGTCACGCTCAGGCTTTCCGTCCACATCACCGCGCGCGCCAGCTTGCGGCTGTAGGATTCGGTCAGGCTGGTGGCCAGAAAGCGGCTGCGGCGCAGGGCATAGAAGGCCTGCTGGGTCCAGTGCAGATCGGATTTGACCTGCAGCGTCGCGATCGGATTTTTAATGATGGTCCAGCCGATGCCGCCTCCATAGGCTTGCTGCAGACTCAAGCCCTGGGCCACGTTATGGTTGAACAGCGCATTGGCAAATAAAAATACCCGCTGGGAAACGTATTCGTCCTGTTCCAGCGAGGCATTGAAAATATCCGTCAGCACGGTTGGCTGCCTGGCCTGGGAGATGCGCCCATAGTTGCCCTGGAAGGCGAAACTGGTTTTGGAGCTGGGCGGCAGCCAGCTCAGCCGCGGGGTGGCGCGGCTCAGGTTTACGTTGCCGTTGAAGCTGCGCACCGATTGCGTGCCCCGCACCAGGCTGACCCCGGCCGATAATGCCCCGTGCCAGCCGCTCCAGAGCGGATAAGCCGCGGTCACCTGCTGGGCATAAAGCACGGGGTTAATGATCATCGCCACCTGCCGGGGCAAAAACACCGCCGATACCTGGCCCCGGTGAACCACCAGGATTTGGCCATGGCGCCATTCAATGCGCCCCTGAAGCAGGCCAAAGCGGGCCGTAATCAGCACAAAGGCTTGCCGCGTGCGCAGCCGGCGCAAATTGCTCCAGGGCACGGTGGACGGGCCCACCATGGCGGCCTGAAAAATGACGCCATTCGCGTCCGCCCGCACCAGGCTTCCGCTCAACCGGTCGCCATTTTTAAAAACCAGATGATCAGCCAGCAGCCGCGGAGTCAGCAGCAGGAATATCAAACTCACTCCAAACATGAACAACTGCGGGTGGAGTTGGCTCCCGGGCTTCGGATGCGGATGAGAAAGGTGCATTGATTTTATTTTATGCAGTCTGCTCCGGATCCATCGGTTGATTTCGGCCAGAAGTGCTCAATAAATAAAGTCCCTGGGCTGCCTGGGGGGCCTGATTTCGTGATACTTTGAAATTCAGATACAAACCTTGGGCTTACGTGCGTTCTACGGGTAGTCAGTTCCCGGCACAAAGGATCAATCTCGTGAGACGCTCTTTCAGATATTCTTTCAGCTTTTTCGTCATTTTAATGGCCTGGCCATTGGGAGCAGCCGCGCAAACCACCGCGCCGGCCCACGCAATCCGCCGCCCCGATCATGATAATCCTTTCGCCCGCCAGCAGTTTTTCTTGCGCGGCCGCCAGGGCGGACCAGCCGGCGTGTCGAGGGCGGAGCTATTGCGCCGGGCCATCCGCCAGCGCGATCGGCTTCCATTTGCCCTGCGCCGCCGGGAAAACTACTCCACCCAAAGTCCCTTGAAGGGCAGCAGCCTGCCGGCGACCAGCGGCAGTTGGACGGCGTTGGGTCCCAGTCCGGAAAATGATATATTTTCCGGCAATGTCAGCGGCCGGGTCACCGCGATAGCGATTGACTCCGCCGATGATCCCACGGGAAACACCGTTTATGTCGGCGCGGCATACGGGGGAGTCTGGGTGACCACAAATGCGCTCAGCGCCACCCCCACCTGGAAACCGCTCACCGACGGCCAGCCGACATTGTCCGTGGGCGCCATCGCGCTCGCGCCGGGCAGTTCGACCGGCGTGCCCACTATTATTGTCGGCACCGGCGAGCCCGACAGCGCGATTGACAGCTATTACGGACAGGGGATTTTGGTGTCCCATGACGGTGGCGCCACCTGGACCAACATTACCGGTGCGGATTGTTCCAGCGGGACCTGCGCGGAAAGTTTTCTGGGCGAAGGTTTTTCCAGCATTTTAGTGGATCCGGTGAACCCGCAAATCATTCTGGCCGCGGCCTCCAGCCAGGATGTTGGCGCCTTCAATTTAACTCCCACCCCCGGCATTTTCCGCTCGGCCGATGGCGGCAATACCTGGTCAAAGGTCGCGACGTTCAGCGCGAATGGATATTTATGGTCCGTGACCAATATGACCTATGATGCCCAGAACGCGACCTATATCGCGGCCGTGGATAGCAGGGGCTTTTTCAAATCCACCGATCAGGGCCAGACCTGGACGCCGGTAACCACCCCTTTTGCCAATAATGTCGCGCCCAGCTACAACTTTACTACCAGCTACGATAATTTTTATCGCTCTTCCCTGACCGCGCGCCAGGGCGTGGTCTATGCCGTGATTTCCGACAGCAACGGCATGCTCTCCACCCCCACCGCCTGCTCCGGCCAGACTTCCGGCTGTGATACTGGCCTGGTCCAGAGCATCAATGATGGCACGACCTGGACTCCGATCGCCGCGCCCCTCTGTCCCAGCGGTTCTACGGGCACTACGAATTCTCCTGGCTGGTGTTCGGTCAGCGACCCGCTGTTCAATTCCGATAACCAGGGCTACTACGACCAGCCCATTACCGCTCCCGCCGGCAGCACGGCGTTGATTGTGGGTGGCATTGATCTCTGGATGGCGCAAACCGTCAATGGCATGACAACCACATGGACCGATATAACGCAGGCTTATGGTTCAGGCACTGTACATCCGGATGAGCACGTCATTGCGGCCTTGAATGGCAGCGTCTGGTTCAGCGGCAATGATGGCGGCGTGTGGGTCACGCAAGATGGCGCCAATACCACCTATACCAACTGGACTGACCTGAATACTGATCTGAATACCATTCAGTTTTATAACGTCTCTACCGACGCCGATACCGCCGGCGTTTATTTCGGCGGTTCACAGGACAACGACGTCGCAATCAGCGGCAATGGCGCAAACCCGCCCACCGGCAGCAACGGCCTGACCTGGACGGCGGATGATTTTGGCGATGGCGGCCAGACGGCTTCGCTTGCCACCACCATCAACAACACGCCCACGGATCTGGTGCTGGGCGAAAACACCGGCATCAGCCTGGCCTATTCGCTGACCGGCGGTTCAACCCAATACCCATCCTGCACAAGTTTTTATACCTGCACGTCAACTTCAGCCATTTTGAATACCGTTGTGGATAGCAGCGTCATTAAAGACGCCAGCGCCTTCTACGTGCCCTTCCAGCTTTTATCCAGCAATAATGGCTACGTTCTGCTCGGCACTTGCCGTGTTTGGGCTGGTCCCGCCGTGCCCGCCTCCGATGGCGCGAACTGGATCGCAATCAGCCCGGACGTGACCACAGGCAACCCTGGCAGCACCGGCACCTGCGCCAATAATGGATCCTATATTGATCAGGTCGCGGCCGCACCCAGCTCTCCCGCCACGATCTATGCCGTCACCGATGACGGGAACGTGGCTTTTTCCAATAACGCCACTTGCGTGGTCAACGGCAACTGCGCCTCCACCGGGGTTGCGCAGCCTACCTGGACTTTAACCAGTCCAATTCCCTTGACCGCGACCACGGCTACTCGCCCACTCAGCTCCATCGCGATTGATCCCACGAATCCCGATAAAATTTATGTCGGCGTGCAGGATTTTGGCGCCAGTTCCAACGGCACGGGCGGGCAGCATATTTTCATGAGCAGCAACCAGGGCACGACCTGGACCGATATCACCGGGAATTTGCCCAATATTCCTCTGAATACCATCCTGATTGACCCCAATGCGCCCAGCAATATCTACGTGGGCACCGACATTGGCGTTTTCGCCACCACCGATGGCGGAGCGGGAGGAACCAACGAGCAATGGGAGCAACTGGGGTCCGGCTTGCCGGCCTCGGCGGTGCTGGATTTGACCTTTAGCAAGGTGGGTCCCGAGTTGGTCGTGGCCGCCACCCACGGCCGCGGCGCCTGGACGATTCCCGCGCTGCCCGCGCCCAACTTCACCCTGACCGCGGCAACGGCCAGCGCCACTGTCTCTCCGGGCAGTTCCGCAACCTATTCGCTAACCATTACGCCCTCGAATGGCTTTAATGGAACGGTGAAACTTACCTGCACCGGAGCGCCTTCCGAAGCTACATGCACGCCGAATCCCGCTTCGCTGACCATTTCCAGTTCCGCGACTGCTTCCAGCACCATTAGCGTCACCACCACGGCCGCCAGTGGTCTGCCCGTGCCCCCGCCTTCACAGCCCTGGAATGGGGGCGACCGGCTATGGCTTTTTGCTCTGGGCGTGAGTGGAATCATGCTCCTGCTGGCCGGTTTATGGCTGCGTTCCCGCCGGAAAGGTTGGGCTCCGGCACTGTCTTCGGGCATCGGGATCGCTCTGCTCGGCCTCTCTTTGGCTGGCTGTGGTGGTGGCAGCAGCAGCACACCGCCGCCATCGAACCCCGGCACCCCGGCTGGCAGCTACACACTAACGGTCACGGCAACGTCGGGCACTATCACCCAGTCCCAATCGCTGACGTTGACTGTAAACTAAGAAAAATCAATGGTTTAGAGTGGGCAAAGTCATATTTTGCCCACTCTCTGCCGGCAAACAACCTTATTTTCAACCCATCCATCCTATGGATGGGCGGACAAAAAGAATCGCTTTTTTGGGGTGTGAGTGAACGACGAAAGTTGATCCATCATCCCAAGGGACGCGAAGCTTCAGTCCGCCTTATTTATTTTTATTTCCCGCCAATTCCGAGCTGATTTTCCGGTTTTAGCCGAAACTTTCGGCCATGGGCCATCATCCAATCATTCGGGCTCAAGAATTTGTTGATGCCGGCTGTTAAAAGCTGTAAAATAAACAAATTTCCCAAATTTCCCAGCCCGCTATTTCCAAAGGAGACACGGTGGCCATTGACGACGGCAAATTCGACGACATAAAAAAACTGATTCACGCCGACAAGGAAAAAAATTACCTGGAAGAAGAAGGCGAAATCAGCGGCGATGCCCGCCATGAGGAAGTCGAAGAAGCCTATGGCGCGGCTCTCGATCCGCTCGACGAGTTGCGCGAGTCAGGCGAGGGAGAGCATAGCGAAGAAGGCGACCAGGACCTTGATCTTACCCCCGGCGCGCTGGAAAAAACCAATGATCC
>JAJZKJ010000172.1:5253-5635 GCA_021804195.1 Acidobacteriota bacterium | reverse complement strand
GTGCGTCATTTAGACAGAAAAGTAATGAATCATACTGTGATTATGAAGTACAATACTGCCCAATCCTTTGTCGGCTGACCGGATTGGCGCCACCATCGGTGAGCCGGAACGGGCGTAGGCAATACCATCCCGCCCCTCCGCCATCTGCAGCGGCAGCCCGTCTGGCCAGTCCAGGAGCCAATGGGCGATGCACTGCCAGCGCTGTGGCGCGCCAGGTGTTGACGGAACCTCCGTTTGCCCGCACTGCGGCGCTCCCGCCCGGGGCTCAGCCGGCGCTGCTTCATTCTGGCTGGAGGGAAATGACGGCCTTCCAGCGGGCCAGCGTTTCGCCATTACCGCAACCGGCCTGACCATTGGCCGCGATCCGGCCAGCTCCATCTAT
>JAJZKJ010000172.1:0-5243 GCA_021804195.1 Acidobacteriota bacterium | reverse complement strand
TCTGAATGATCCGGAGATTTCCCGCCAACAGGCCCGGATTTACCTCGATGCTCAAGGCCGGGTCTGGCTGGAAGACCTTTCCGTGAACGGCAGTTATGTCAATCAGCAGCGGGTGCGCCAGCGGGAACTGAAAAATGGAGACGAGCTGCATTTTGGCTTGCGTGCGGCGCATAGCCTGATCTTTCGCCAGGCCGCCGCGCCCACACTCGCCTCCCGGCCGCAACCGATCGCTTCGGCTTCCTCCAGTCCCAGCCCGGGCGCCGCCCCGGCGGCGAGCCCCGCGCCGGGCCGCGCCTGGCTGCAATTGATTCTGGACCAATACGCGGTGCAGGACATTCCCCTGCCGGGCGGCCGGATTGAGATTGGCTCACGGCCGGGACCGGGCGGACTGCCAATTCCCCACCCCAGCGTGCTGCCCGTGCAGGCCGTACTGCAGCCGCTGCCGAACGGCGGCTGGAAACTGAATGATCCCAATCCCACCCCCGGCACCCGCGTCAACGGCGAACTGGCGCGTGAACGCGTGCTGCAGGATGGCGATGCCATTCAACTGGGGGTTTGTGAAAACCGCCTGCTGCTGTTCCGCGAACCGGCCCGGCGGGCGCTGCTGCTGCGCGACATCACGCTGGCCAAAACCAGCACGCGGCTGGGCCGTGATCCGGAAAACGATGTGCGGCTGCAGCATCCCACCGTTTCCCGCCTGCACGCCATCATCCATAAATCAGCCGCGGGTCTGGAATTGGAGGATTGCGGCTCCGCCAATGGAACGTTTGTCAATGGCGTGCGCATCCGCCGCCAGCGGCTGAACGCCGGGGACCGCATCATGATCGGCGCGGTGCCGCTGTTTTTCGACGGCACGCAGATGGAGGCGCAGTCGGACGGCACCCGTTTCCGGCTCAGCTGCCAGGGTTTGGGCCAGACCGTCACCGATGCCGCCACCGGCATGGCGCGGCCTTTACTGGAGGCGATTTCCCTGGTCATTCAACCCCGCGAACTGGTGGGCATCCTGGGACCCTCCGGCTGCGGTAAATCCACCTTGCTCGACGCCCTGAACGGGTTGCGGCCGGCGCGCCAGGGCCAGGTGCAAATCAATAACTGGGACTTATACCGCGATTATGCCGCGCTGCGCCCGCTCATCGGACATGTGCCGCAAGACGATATTTTGCATACCGAACTCACGGTGGGTGAATGCCTGTACTACGCCGCCCGGCTGCGGCTGCCGGGCGACACCGAAGAATCCGAGATCGAGGCTCGCATCACCGAAGTGCTGGGCATTCTGGAACTGCGCGAGCGCCGCGATACCGGCATTGTCATGCTGAGCGGCGGACAGCGCAAGCGCGTCAGCCTGGGCATTGAACTGCTCAGCAAACCCGGCCTGCTGTTCCTGGATGAGCCTACCGCCGGCCAGGATCCCCGCACGGAAATGAAAATGATGCAGACGTTCCGCGAAATCGCCAATCGCGGCGCGACCGTGGTGCTCAGCACGCATCTGCTGGGCAGTTTCAGTTTATTGGACAAGGTGACGGTGCTGGTGGGCGGACGGCTGGCCTATTTCGGCCCGGGGCAGGAATTGCTGGCCTACTTCCGGCAAAGCCGGCCTTCAGATATTTATGACTGCCTGCAGCAGAAAACCCCGGAGCAATGGGCGCGGCAATTCCAGGCATCCCGGATGTACGAGGAACTGATTTCGCACCGGTTGTCGGAAGCGGCGCCGCAAGACCACGGCAGCGCGCCCAGCGCGGCGATGGAAGCTGAAAGCGGAGAGGCCCAGCGCCGCTGGAGCCATCTGCGGACCCTGACCCGGCGTCAGTTCCGCCTGCGCTGGCATGGCGCGGCCAGCCTGGCCAGCCTGCTGGCGCCTCCGGCGGTGGTGGCGCTGCTGGTGGACTGGCTGAAAGCCGGCGCCGACGGACCGAAGACCCTGTTCATGATGGTCTTCGCCGGGCTCTGGTTCGGCGGTTCGGCCAGCGTGCGCGAGTTAGTGGATGAGCGGCCGATTTTTCGCCGCGAGCGCCAGCATGGCCTCAGCCTGGCCGGTTATCTCGGCGCCAAGCTCGGCTATGCCCTGGGTCTGGGCGCGGCCCAGACCGGAGTTTTTATCGGGATATTGCTGCTGGGCGGAGCGCTGCAAGGCCATATTCTTGCCGCCTGGGTCATGCTGCTGTTGATTTACTGGAATGGCGCGCTGCTGGGACTGCTGATTTCTGCGCTGGTGAAGCGGGCGGAAACCGCGCTGTTGTTATTTCCGGTCACCTTGATTCCGCAACTGCTGCTGGCCGGACTGTTCATTCCCGTGCATGCGCTGCATCCGTTTTACGCGCGGGTGAACCCGGGCAATGGCCAGGTGCAGATCGTTTCCCTGCCGCCGGAAATCTCGCCGGGCGGCATGAATGGTCCGCTGCGCTGGGGATTGTCACCGCTCATGATCAGCCGCTGGGGCCTGGAAGGGCTGGCGGATTTATATATCCATGATGGACGCCCGCACAGCCTCAGGCTGGCCGACGCCGTATCCATTTCCCTGCATCCACAGGATGCCGCCCATTTGCGGACCTGGATTTCCGGCCTGAAAGCCACCCCGGGCGATGCGGCGCCCGAGACGCGGGCCGTGCTGGGTGAATCCGCTTTCATCGCTTATTTCGGCATTCTGCTCTTATTCGCCGCGATCATGATCGCCGGCATTACGTTAGCTTTGCGCTGGCAATCGAGCCGGCAAGGAACCCACGCATGAAATATTGTCCCATCTGCACCACCGAATTCGGCGATGAGACCACCAATTGCCCCACGCACGCCATGCTGCTGATTCCGCTCGATGAGTGGAAAACCGGCCAGATCATCAAGGGCACCTATCGCATCCTGGGCAAAATCGGGCACGGCGGCATGGGCGTGGTGTACCGCGCCCAGCACATTAATCTGGAAGACACGCGGGCGCTGAAAGTGATGCGGCCCGACTATGCCGCCAATCCGCAGTTTACCCAGCGTTTTCTGCAGGAAGCCCGCACCGCGGGCAAGCTGTTTCATCCCAACTCGGTCCGGCTGTACGACTTTGCCCAGGCCGAAGACGGCAAACTGTTTATCGTGATGGAGTATCTGGAAGGCCTGAGCGCCCGGGAACTCCTGCAGAATGGACAGCGCTTTCTGCCCGCCCGGGCGCTGGAAATCGCCAAGCAAGTCGCCGATGTGCTGACCGTGGCGCATGCCCAGGAGATCATTCACCGCGATATCAAACCCGACAATCTGATGCTCATCCGCGACAGCCAGGGCCGGGAGATCGTGAAGGTCATGGATTTCGGCATCGCCGCGGTGCGGGAATCGCTGACCAGCGGCAGCATGACCCAGCCGGGAACGATGGTGGGCACCGGCCCGTATGCCTCGCCCGAGCAGATTCGCGGCGCCCGCGGCCGGGATCTGGACGGCCGCTCCGACCTGTACAGCCTGGGCGCGACGCTCTATGAAATGCTGAGCGGACATACTCCCTACGGCGGTCAACCGGATGAGGTGCGGCAGCAGATCCTGAATCGTCCCGCGCCGGCGCTGCCGCGTGAACTGGGCATTCCCAATCACGTGGATCAGTTGCTGCGGCGGATGCTGGCCAAACATCCGGAAGACCGGCCGGCCAATGCCCAGGAATTAATCCGGGAAATCAATCTGGCCCTGGCCAGCCTGGATCACCACAGTGACGGCGGGTTGGCGGCGACGCTAGTGCAAACTCCCGCGCCCGCCACCAGCCGGGTGCGGCCGCCTTCGGCCAGCATGCCGACCATGGTCAATCCCAGTCCCGGCCAAACCGCGCCGGGCAGTGGATGGCAGGAACCGGAACTGCCGCCGCGCACGCCCCGTCCGGCCACCCGGCCCGGGACGCGGCCAGCCACGGCGGCAAGCGCCGCGGCCCTGCTGGCGGATGAAGATGAACACCCGAAATCGAACCGCGGCCTGATGATCGCGGGCTGGAGTTGCGCCCTGGCGCTGGCCCTGGCCACGGGCTGGCTGGGCTGGCAATGGCGGCAGAAACCCGCGCTCGCGCCCGCCGCACCGGTGGCCATCAATCATCATTTCAAAATCTGCAATCCGGGCGCCCATGCCGTAACCATCCGCGACCTGGGCGTGATGTGGCAAAATCGTGAAGGCCAATGGCAATATTTCAACAGCGACGACCATAACTTCGCCAGTTGGAAAGTGCCGGCGGGCGCCAATATGCGGCTGCGCTATCCCCAGAATTCCGGCTCGATCTGGAACGGCCAGGTCGCCTTTTTCGCCGCCAACCTTCGCATTCAGGGCCAATCGTATTTCACCGCCCTGCCCTGGCAGAAAACGCTCAACGGATGTTTCACAACTTCGCAATAGTTAATGGCTGGAGACTGATATGAAAAAAAAATTTCTGCGCAACCTTACCCTGGCTACTTTCATGCTGGCGCCCATGATGTGCGCTTGGGGGCAGCGCCACGCCATGGCCAGCGGGCAAGCCATTACCATATCGCCGGCCACCCAGGTATTCGATGCGGTTCCCGTCGGGCAGACGGGCCACGCCAAAATCGAAACCATCGTGGTGCAGGGAAACAGTAATTTTTATCTCTCCAACCTGGTCATTCTGGGGGATTTTGTCACCACCGGCAATAACTGCAATGGCATGGTCACCTCCATGACGCCCTGCAGCCTCACGCTGCGGTTTGCTCCTACCCGGGTGGGACTGCGGCAAGGCGCTTTAATTCTGCCTTCGCAGCCCAACCTGATCGTGCCGCTGGTGGGAGTGGGGATTGGCGCCACGGCCCAGATCACGCCGGCCTATCTCAATTTTGGCCAGGTTGAGATCGGAAAAAGCAGCCCCGCGCAAACGATTACGATCCGCAATCCCGGCAATCCCGATGCGCCGGCCAGCAGCGTGGCGCTGCAACTGGCGGGTATTGAGGCGATGGGGGATTATGCGATCAAAAACGGCTGCCCGCCGGTGCTGGCGCCGGAAGGCCAGTGCCAGGTGCAAGTCCGCTTTCAGCCCCATACCACCGGTTCGCGCAGCGGGCTGATTGTGATCGCGGATAATACGCCGCGGGGCACGCAGGTGATTACGCCCCTGGGCGAAGGCATCGGGCCCGAGATCACCTTTTCCACTCCGCGCTTGCATTTTGACCTGACATCGCGCAACAGCGACAGTCCTGCCCAGCAGGTGACCCTGACGAATACCGGCAATGCTCCATTGGACTTTTCCAGCATTCAAACGCAAGGCGATTTCAGCCAGGTCAATACCTGCGTGG
>JAJZKJ010000171.1 GCA_021804195.1 Acidobacteriota bacterium | reverse complement strand
ATTTGCATTTTGCCTGATGCCCAACCATTGGCATTTGCCGCTTCGTCCCCAGGGGGATGGGAACTTGGCGGCATGATGGAAAAGGTGGATGTCACCTTTTCGCGTCATGCGGCCCGGCGAATTGTAGAGGGCGGCTGCGAGAAAGTAGTCTGGAGAGAGTTGAAAGTAGATACTCAATGGAAATGGCTGGATGGTAAGACTTGCAGAAGCAATCTTTGAACGTAAACCACGCCGATTTCCGCGCGACGGCCTTGGCGATCTTGGATCCTTGGCGGTGAAAATCGTCTCCCGGCGTTCCTCACGTTAAAAAAACATGCGGAATCTTCGGCTGAATCGTCGTGGTAATACATGGGTTCCGCGACTTGTGTTTGGTCAGCGCCGACGTGTCAATTCTTCCCAAGTCAACCCGATGTCCTTGGCAATCTGACGAAGCAGGAGCGGGGAGATGTCTCGCCCCTGATGGAATGGAACCGTGGTGGCGCGACCATCGGAATGCCTGTACTGAACGTGTGAGCCTTCGCTGGCGAACCGCGGTAAATCCAAGCGATTCCAAGAGGGCGACGACTTCCCTGGGTTTCAGGATAGGGGGCTTGGGCATCGCTAATCTACCTGAATCGCCTGGGTGCCGACAAACTCGCTCTCCGGGTTGATTGGCCCGTCTTCCAATAGCATGGCGATGACCTCACGGAGGTTTTTCTGTAATTCATCCAGCGTAGCGCCCTGGGGGAGTGAGCGCCATCAAATCCAGGCACATGACCCACATACAGGCCCGTGTCTTTATCTTTTTCAACAACTGCTGTATAGGAGCGCATCGTAAGGTCTCCAAGACGATAAAAATATCACATCCGAAATGGGACTCCGTGCAAAGAATTGACACTGCGTGGTGGCGTATTCTTTTGTGTGTAATGGTTGTGCGGGAGAAAAAGCAGGGCGTATCCTCAGGTTGTGCAGACCGTCTTTTAGGAGGATACGCCCATGTGTCACGGGGTGCCTTCCCTTTCGCCGTGTCGTCGACCTGCATCGTGACAGCGGGCGGCGGCGTCCCGGTGGCGCTCCGAAGCAGGTAGCTGCGCCCGGTGATACTGATGATCTGGGCGTGCTGCAGGAAACGGTCCAGAATGGCCGTGGCCGCCGCGGGCGTCGCCGACGAGCTTGGCCCAGTATTCCAAGGGGCTTGTATTGTCGGGAACCCTCATTTTTGTGCTAATTTCGCCACTTTTACCCGTGAACGGTTACCTCATATATTTCCCGAAACTGTCGGAATCCCTTGCATTGTCCCGCCGGAAGATCCCGGGGTGCCGGGACCCTTGCTAAACTGGCCGGTCACTTTACACAAATCGTTTTGGCTTTAGGTATCATGGCGTGCCGCCCCTGTGGCCGATAAATAGTTGTGCTAAAGGAATACCGGCCGCATGCGTACCTATAATACCGATTGTTTTTGGAAGAGGAGTCTCAATGGCGACTATTCACCGGTACGTGGTTGTCCCAGCCATACCGGAAAAACTGCAACCCGTGCAGGAACTTGCTTACAATATTTGGTCTCTCTGGAATTATGAAGCCGTCAATTTGTTCAACCGTCTGGATCCCGATTTATGGGAACAGACGAACCATAATCCTGTTCAGCTTCTCAACCTGGTCGGGCAGGACAAACTCAAGGCGGCCGTCGAAGATGATGGTTTTCTTTCGCATCTAAGTCGCGTACTGTTGAATTACCGCGATTACATGCAGCGGTCGACGTGGTTCGGCCTTCACCATCCCCAGAGCAAGGCCTCCATTGCCTATTTCTCCGCCGAATGCGGGTTGCATGAGTGCCTGCCGATTTATTCCGGCGGTTTGGGCGTGCTTTCCGGCGATCATCTCAAAAGCGCCAGCGAGTTGGGTTTGCCGCTGGTGGGCGTCGGTCTGCTCTACCGGCAGGGATATTTTCATCAGCGTTTGAATACCGATGCCTGGCAACAGGAGCTGAATCCGGAAAATGACTTTTTCAGTATGCCGATCTCACCGGTACAGGGGGCGGATGGCCGGCCGTTGACCATCATCATTGATTACCCACAGGCGCCGGTGCACGCGGCCATCTGGAAAGTACGGGTGGGGCGGGTGAGTTTGTATCTTCTGGACACCAACCTGCCGGTAAATCGCCCGGAAGACCGCGAAATTACGGGCCAGCTTTACGGCGGCGACCAGGAGATGCGGCTGCGACAGGAGATTCTGCTGGGAATCGGCGGCATCCGGGCTCTCACGGCGATGAACATTACGCCGACCGTCTGCCACATGAATGAAGGTCACTCGGCCTTCCTGGCGCTGGAGCGCTGCCGGGAACTCATGGAGCGGGAAAAGATTTCCTTCCGCGAGGCCCGGGAAGCGGTGGCCGCCGGCAATGTGTTCACCACGCACACGCCGGTTCCGGCGGGCAACGACTTTTTTCCGCCCGAATTGATGGAAAAATACCTGAGCAACTATTATCCGAAACTCAACCTGACACGGGAGGAGTTTTTGGCTCTGGGCCGGGTCAATCCGGCCGATGCGCAGGAATATTTCGGCATGACCGTTCTGGCGCTGGCCATGGCGTGGCACGCCAACGGCGTAAGCCGGTTGCACGGCCAGGTGTCGCGGTTGATATGGCAACGCATCTGGCCGGACGTTCCGGCGCCGGAAATTCCGATTGGTTGGATTACCAATGGCGTGCATACCCAGTCGTGGCTCTGCGAGGGCTTCGCCCGGCTGTACCAGGAATATCTGGGAACCAAGTGGTCGGAAAGTCCGACCGATCACAGCGTGTGGAACCGCACGGATCGCATCCCCGATTCGGAGTTGTGGCGCACGCACGAGCGGCGCAAAGAGCGGCTGATTTTCTTTGTTCGCCAGCGTCTGCGCGCCCAGCTTGCCCGGCAAGGCGCCGTAACGCTCGATATTCATCGTGTGGATGAGATTCTGGATTCCCGGTCGTTGCTGATCGGTTTCGCCCGGAGGTTCGCCACCTATAAGCGGGCCACCCTGCTGATGCGCAATCCGGAACGCCTGTTGCGCCTTTTGAATCATACCGAGCAACCGGTCCAGTTCCTCTTTGCCGGCAAGGCGCATCCGCGCGACGACGGCGGCAAACGCTTCATTCAGGAGATCGTACGTTTCTGCCAGCGCGAGGAGGCGCGAACGCGCATGGTTTTTCTGGAAGATTACGACATCAATATCGCCCGGCACATGACCCAGGGCGTGGACGTATGGCTCAATACGCCGCGCCGTCCCATGGAGGCCTCCGGCACCAGCGGCATGAAAGCCGCCATCAATGGCGTGCTGAACCTGAGCGTTCTGGACGGCTGGTGGTGCGAAGGGTACAACGAGGAAAACGGATGGGCCATTGGAAACGGCGATACCTATCCCAATGATGAATACCAGGACGAAATGGAAAGCCGCAAACTTTTCGATCTGCTGGAAAAGGAGATCATCCCGGCCTATTACAACCGGGGGATCGACCATCTGCCGCGCCAGTGGATCAAGCGGATGAAGAATTCCATTCGCAGCATCTGTCCGGTCTTCAACACCAATCGAATGGTTCAGCAGTATACCGAGAAATTTTACCTGCCCGCCGATCAACTCTTCGGACATCTGGTGGAAGGGCGGGCCGCCGCCGCCACCGCCTTGTCGCAGTGGAAGCAGCGCCTGCGCCAGCAGTGGCGGCAGGTACGGGTGCGCAGCGTGGAGGTTCAGAATCCAGGGGTGGTCAAAGCCGGCCAAAACGTGAATATTTTCGCCATCGTGGAGCTGGGAGATATTCCCTCCGAACACGTGCGGGTGGAACTTTACCACGGCTCGCTCGGCGCCGCCGGTGAAATTCAGGAACCCCGCGCGCATGCCATGGTTCTGGGCACGGCTCTTGAAAGCGGCGTGTATCAATATGTCGGAGAAATCAACGCGATAAGCTGCGGCCAGCAAGGTTTTGCCGTGCGGGTTCTTCCCAACCATCCCGAGATTGACCTGCGTCTCGAGCCGGGGTGGATATGCTGGGGCTAAGCGCGTGTGTGAGGTGATGGCCGGGCCGCCCCGTTGACCCCCGGTCCCGCGCCGCGGAGCAACGCCGCCGGCTTGCCGGGAGGCGGGAATTCGCAGCCGGGGAGCCTTATCCCGAACGCGACTCTCGCCATCTTCTCCCACCCGCACCGGTTTTTTCAAACGGGTTCATGGGACATGGCTCGAATCTGTTTCATTCTTGTCGCCGGACTCGACGCGTCGTTGCCGCCGCGCGCCGGGGCGGCTGCGACCTTGGCCGATTTCCCGTGGCGGACGGTCCTGGGCCCCGTGACGCCGGCGGTTACCTGCGTGGTGCAGGCGACCTTGACCACGGGCGTCGCGCCGGAAAAACACGGGATCATTGCCAATGGGTTATATACTTATAATGATTTATCAATTCATCAGCACCTGGATACGGCCTCTTACCCGGAATTCCGGCGGCAGATCAGCTTCTGGGAACAGGCCAACGCCCTGCTGGAGGCGCCGCGCCTCTGGCGCGGCCGCCCCGAGAGAACCGCATTGCTTTTCTGGCAACAGTCGATGCCCGACGCCGCGGATATCATCCTGACTCCCAAGCCCGAGCATACCCCTGGGGGAATCACGCCAAGCGTCTGCTGGAGCCGGCCGGCGGGGCTTTACCCTCATCTGGTTTCGCGGCTGGGTCCCTTTCCCCTGGAGCATTACTGGGGGCCGCGGGCGGGTCTGCCCGCTTCGCAATGGATTGTGCGGGCCGCTATGGATGTCTGGCAAAATAACCCCGTTGATTTGCAGTTGGTCTACGTGCCGCATCTGGATTACAACCTCCAGCGCCTTGGCCCGGAACACCCCGCCCTCGCCGCGGATGTGGCGGCGGTCGATGCCTTGCTCGCGCCGCTGGTGCGCCAGGTGCGGGCCGACGGCGGTCGGGTGATTATCGCCGGCGACTACGCCATGCACGGCGTTTCGCGCGCGGTTTTTCCCAATCTGGCGCTGCGCCGGGCGGGTTTGCTGGCGACTCGGCCCGATGAGAACGGCAAGTTGTTGATTGATTACCGGGCCGCCGCCGCAGTGGCCATGGTGGACCATCAGGTGGCGTACGTGTACTGCGCGCCATCCGCGATCGATTCCGCCGCCGATGTTTTTCGAAAACTACCCGGAGTGGCGCGGGTCGTGCGAAGCACGCCGGACAAACGGGAACTGGGCCTTGCGAATTCGCGTTCCGGATCGCTGGTGCTGCTATCGGCCGCCGAGGAGTGGTTCGCCCATGACTGGTGGCTCTCGGATGAAGAAAAGCCCCCTTGGCAGTTTTCCGTCGATATTCATCGCAAGCCCGGATACGATCCGCGCGAATTGTTTTTTGACCCGGCTCGCCGGTGCATCGCCCAGGATACGGCTCTGGTCAAAGGCTCGCATGGCGTGCCGGGGACTGATCCCAACCGATGGCCGTTGCTCTTGAGCGACGTGCCGCTGCCGGAGGGGAATGATTACCTGCCGGCCATACAATGCGCCCATTGGCTTTGCAGCTTGCCGGCATTGGAGCACGCGTGATCATTTCCTGGCTGGACCCCGGCCGCTCGGAACTCGGCCAAGGGAACGATTCCACTCACCCCGTTATACTTTTGTGAAATTCCGGACGCGGCGTGGTTGCCAATTCAACCGTGGCGT
>JAJZKJ010000170.1 GCA_021804195.1 Acidobacteriota bacterium | reverse complement strand
CATCAAAGTGAGTGACGAAGAGCTCGCACGCCTGCGCTTGACCCCCCACCCCTTCCACGGAGACTGGAACTATACCTTATCGCCGGGCCGGCATAATTGAACAGGTTATTGTTGAGCGCGCCCTAAGGCACCGGCCCGAGAATTCGCTCAAGGGTCTGGCGGTCGGCGTCCAGGTCATCGGGCGAATAGTTCTGGCAGGCGCCATGATCGGCCAGCCATTCCTCGGCTTGGAAGCGCGTCTCCAAGCCCAGGACGACGGCAATATCTCCGGTGCTCAGCTTACCCGCCTCGTAATTGGCGACCAGGAATTGATCGCGGGCATGGTAGTCCAGCCGGGGGTCCTGGTGGCGGAGGTCTTCTTCAATCTCGATTGGAAGCTGAATTGTGATGGCCATAAAGCACCTGTGTCGTGAGCGTTCCTGAGCGTCATTATAGCACAATGCCCTGGGCAATGCCCAGGCGCTGGACTGTCATACCAAAGTTGTAATGTCCTGTTTGGCCTGAGCCAGGGATCCTCCGGGCGCTGCGGGTCAAGCACGATGACGCGGACCGTATGGCCGTGCAGGTCATGGCTCTTGACCAAGTCATCCCATTTTCCTTGGAAAATCTCGGGCATTGGTCACCTCAAGGGACAGCGCCATTATACACCATTATAACCCGTGTTAAGGCGCAGCTAACCAACCGCGTCAGTCCGCTTGCGGCCCCCGGTAAATACAGCGACTGGTACAGGTTTCCGCGATCAGGATTTGCTTAAGCCCCGTCAGCCGCGGCTGGAGACGCTGCCAGATCCAGCAGGCCAGATTCTCACTGGTCGGGTTTTCCAGCCCCGGTATTTCATTGAGGTAGTAGTGGTCAAGCTGCTCGCGAAGGGGGGCGAAGGCTTGTTGAATCTCGGCGAAGTCCAGGAGCCACCCGGTTTCCGGCGGCACCGGCCCGCGCACCGTCACCTCCACGCGAAACGAGTGCCCGTGCAGCCGGGCGCATTTATGGGTTGGCGGCGCCAGCGGCAGGCGATGCGCCGCCTCGAAGCGGAATTCTTTGGTCAGTTCGACGGTGAATGTATCTGTTTCCTTCATCGGCAAGAGTGTAATCGAGAGTAGCGGCGAGACCAATGGGGGATCGGTTTATGATTTCCGCTTACGTAGATCCGCGAGCCGTTGACGAGCGTCGCGGAAGGAGATGTCCCACTGGGCGATCTGGCTGTAAATCTTGGCCGCCTCATCGCTTTGCTGGGTCGCTTCCATCGCCCGCGCCAGCCAGTAGTGCATTTCCTTGCTCTTGGTATCGCCGGTTGCCGCCAGTTCATAGTCTTCGATGGCCCGCTGAAGGGTTTCCACCGCCTCCTGGTTCATCGTTTGTTCCAGAAACGCCCGGCCGAGCAGGTACAGGGAGTCGGAACGGTGCTGCGGATTATTCTGGGCCTGTTGCAGTGCGGCGATAGCCTCATCGAAGCGCTTGGCCCGATAAAGGCAATGGCCGTATTTGTACATCACTACGCCGTCCGAGGGATAGTGCCTGGCCCGCTCTTCAAACTCCTGCAGCTCAAATTGCAGGCTCTCCTCTTCGAGTTTGTGCAGTTCCTGCTCGAGCGAAGGATCATCCGGGTGGGTTTTGACGGCATCGATGAGAATGCGGGCATGCCGGCGGTATTGCTTCAACCGCACGTCGCCAATATAGGTCTTATAGCGGTAAACCTTGGTCGCCTCATAGGCCTTTTGCAGCGTCTGAATGGCCATGTTTTCATATTCTTCGGTTTCCATGTCAAGAAGTGTCTTGACGTATTTGGCGATGGTCTGCTGATCGGTCGGGGCGGATTCGTAAGCAGCGCGGGCATCTTCCACCATCTTCTTCTTGTAGTCCAGAGTTTTGGAAAGGCTTTCCTTTTGCAGCAGATCTTTGGTCATTTCCTTGTCGCGCAAAGACTCTTTGAAGTCGGATACCGATTCATACTGACCTTTCTTGAGCGTCTCCTGGGCTGCCAGAGCCTTGATCCGCTCGTCGAGTGAGGCGTCGGCGGGTGTGAGTTGTTGGGCCAGACCGATGGCCTCGCCGGCCTTGGCGAACGCTTCAAATTTCTCATACAGGTCCGCGATTTCCAGATACAGCCGGGGGTTGGGATTCTTGGTGGTGCGGTTGGCTTGAAGAAAGATCGGTCCGAGCCACAGCACGACATCTCTGTAATCCGCCGCCGCCGCCTGCTTGAGCATGGTCTGCATGGTGGAAATGTTGCCCGGGTCTTTGGCCAGCAGCCACTCGGTGTTGAGCATCTGCTCCTTGGATGTTTTGCCCTTGAAGTAGGGTCGAACGCCGAAAATTCCCCCCGCCGGCTTACCCCCTTTGATTTTCCGCCGCAGCGCCACGTCCCGCAGCGCTTCATGTTCCTTGATATTCAACGGTTCGCGGAGCAGGCCTTCAATGTACAGATCAATCGCATAATCATAATTTCCGGTGTCGGCGACGGTTCGCGCCCGCTCGAAGAAAGCCTTACCCTTGCCGAGGCCTTCGGTTGCCGTTTGTGTCTCCGATGAGATCATGTTCAAACTACTCGCACCTTCCGGACTGGGAATTGGGAACCCGCCGGCATAAGCCTGTTAATCAAAATGCCCCTTCCACCATAGGGTTGCCCCCGGCCATTCTACCTGAAAGTATAACGCACCGCACGGGATAAGGGAGCTTGTTCATTCCAATGCTTCATTCCCTTGAATTTTGGCGCGCCAACCAGTTAAAAGTACCATTATATACACTTCGGAACCCAATCGTCTATTCAACCGGAAGAAAAGTATGGTATTGCGGAAAGTGCTGATCCCGAAGACACCTGTTATTATGTGCGGCGATGATGGGATTTATATGGCGATTCATGGGCGATCCCCGGCTGCTGGGCGCCGTCTGGGGCGCGGAGCTTATTCTGGCCCTCTGGGGATGGCGAGTAGCCCAATTCTACGGTCGGCGCATGCCTCGGGTTGCCGCCCGCCCGCTTGCCGAGATTTTCCCCAACGTCGCGGTCATTGTGCCGATCAAGGGAGTCGACGAACACACCGCCGACAATATCGAGTCCCTGCTGCAACAAAGCTATCCGAATTACCGGTTGATCTTCGCCGTGGAATCGGCGGATGATACGGTTTGTACGCTCTTGGCGCGAATCGCGCCAAGCCGGGCGGCGGGAAAAGTCCAGGTGGTGGTCGCCGGCCCGGCGACGTGGCGCGGTCAGAAAGTGCATAACCAACTTGCGGCGATCGCCCGTACCTCCTCGCAGGACCAAATTCTGGCGTTCATGGACGCCGACGCCCATCCCCATAGCGACTGGCTTCATGCCTTGGTGCTGCCGTTGACCTATGGCCCCCATATCGGCGCCACTACCGGCTACCGCTTTTACGTGCCGGTGTCCGACCATCCCGCCAACGGCGTGGCATGTGTGAGCAACGCCATGGTGGGGGGGTTATTCGGTCCCTATCGGCGGACGGTGGCGTGGGGTGGTTCCATGGCTCTGCGCCGCGACGATTTTTTTTCCTACGGTATCCACGACGCTTGGCAAGGCGCCCTGAGCGACGATTATGTCCTGTCTTATTGCGTCAAGAAAAAAGCGCACGCCAAAATTCATTTTGTACCCCGTTGCCTGGTCGCTTCGCCCGCTCTGTTTGACTGGCGCAGCCTGCATGAATTTGCGGTGCGGCAATACCGCATCACCCGCATTTGCGCCATGCGCCTCTGGCTTACCGCCCTGGCGGGCGCGTTGCTGTATCTCTTTACGCTGATGTCTTCTTTCGGGACGGCTCTTTTCGATCTCCTTACCGGCCGACCGGGGTGGTGGATGCCGGCGGGCGTATTCATACTACTATATACATTAAGCATCCTGCGCGGCGCGGCGCTGATGCTGGCCGGCAAGCGATTGCTCAATGATCACTGGCTCTCCATCCGCCGCGCCGGTTTCTGGTTTACCCTGGGTTTCCCGGCAGTCCAGTTCATCACCCTCTATTACCTGCTTTGTGCGGCCTTGGGCAACCAGATCACCTGGCGCGGCATTCGCTATCGGATGAGCAACC
Organism: Acidobacteriota bacterium; assembly: GCA_021804195.1. The sequence continues at coordinate 1,631 of JAJZKJ010000170.1, read as the reverse complement.
GCACGCACACGCGCGTGGTGTCAAACCATGCATGATGTTCTCAACCGCTGTGGGGCGGAGTATAACTAAACACAGCTTGCTGGAATCGCGTCGTGCCCAACGCCCAGACGCATAAGACTGCGAAGAAAACATGGATCGAGAGGTCATAAAAATCGGTACGCGCGCCAGTCTCCTGGCGATAGCGCAGGCGACGCTGGTGCGGGATTGTTTGCGGACACATGCGGGCGATCGGCGGGTGGAGTTGCAAACCGTTACAACCGCCGGCGATCGGCAAAAGGATCGACCTCTGGCTGAATTCGGCGGCGGCAAGGGGCTTTTTGTAAAGGAGCTTGAGGCGGACCTTCTGGCGGGAAAAATAGACCTAGCCGTCCATTCCGCCAAAGACCTGCCCGTGGAATTACCCGCGGGATTAATGATCGCCGCCACGCCGGCTCGTGCGGCCCCGAACGACCTGTGGATCGGTTGGGAGGGTAAATCCATTGCCGAGTTGCCCGCCGGCGCCGTCGTAGGCACGTCGTCGTTGCGGCGCCGGGCGCAACTTCTGATCCGGCGGCCGGATGTACGGGTCCAGCCGTTGCGTGGTAACATCGACACGCGACTGAAAAAAGTCCGAGAGGGACTGGTTGCGGGTACTTTTCTGGCGCAGGCCGGGCTGGAGAGAACGCGCCTGCGGTCGCCCGCGGCGCACATTCTGCCTGTGGATGAATTTATTCCCGCCGGGGGGCAGGGAATCCTGGCGATTGAAACACGAAAGGATGACTTGTTCCTGCAGGATATGCTCCGGAATATCCATGATCCTTTAACCGCAACGGCGCTGGCGTTCGAAAGAGCCGTCATCAGAAGATTGGCGGGCAATTGCCTCGCTCCGATCGGCGTGTGCGCCCTGCCGCGCGGAACGGCCGATGGTAAACCGCCGCCGGGCTGGATTGTCCGGGCGTTTGTGGGGATGCCGGATGGAGGCGAAGCGGCGCGGGCGGCCTTGTTGACCGATGATCCGACACCCGTGGGGTTGCACAGCCTTCTGCCGCGGTTGCTCGCCGTGCTCGAACAGCGCGGGGCCTGGGAAATCCTCCGGCGGGTCACGGAGGAATAACGCCGCGGTCTTAATATACTGCACGCGGTCCCGATCCAAATCGGGATGGGGACGTGTCGTCTGTCCAAGTGGTAGCGGCGTCTCCCGTTGGCAATCGGAACAGGTCGCCGCTTTTCCGGCAATTCATTCGCCTTGACAATCGGCGACAAGGCCATATCCGCGCTGGTAAATTCCGCTCCGGCCTTGCCGCCGAGAGCAAAGGTGTGTTACCCTTTCCTTCAATTAATAATCCAAGTGGTCAATGCGCCCGGGCGTGAAACTCAATGACGGCAAGCGGTGACGACAGATACCTGCAGATTATTACCGATGCACTATCGGTCTGTTCACAATATCGCCCAAAATTCGGGCAAGGAAGTCAATCGGGACTGTCTCTCGAGGAGTTTCAGGCGCTTTACGAGTCCGATCCATTTTACTCATGGTTTGGCTTAAGTTCACCGTTAGGAGCCTCCGCAAAATAACTTGAACAAATTGCCACGGGATGTTAGATTGAATGCATGGTTCGTGAAGCAGGATATCGGGAGCGGTTGTTGGCGTTGTT
>JAJZKJ010000001.1 GCA_021804195.1 Acidobacteriota bacterium | reverse complement strand
GCCTCGAAATCATTCTCTATGGAAGAGCGCCCTGGTTCCGTCATGCTGATTTTGAGCAGGAAAGCAACCGGCCCATGGACATTATTGCCATTACAAGCAGTCTTGTTGTCTCTTTCGGCATCGGAATCAGCGCGGCCAGAGCTTTATTGGCCTGGATGTTTCCCCGCTCCCGGCCGCTGCGGCCCGATCAGGTGAGTTCATCGCCAGGAGCGAACCAGCCCATCGGTTGATTTGATCGGCTTTATTTACCGGACTCTCGCCGCCGTCATACAATACATCAGAAGCCTACCCGGGAGAGATGGCCGAGTGGCTGAAGGCGCACGCTTGGAAAGCGTGTATATCCGAAAGGGTATCCAGGGTTCGAATCCCTGTCTCTCCGCCAACCACCCTCGTTCTCCGCCCGGGGTTCAGTTTGCAACCCGGGTTTTCAACAGCTCTGTGGAAATAATTGTGCAGAAAGCAGGCTCGCGGCCCGCATTCATTTTATTTTTCCCGCTTTGGCTCGGTTTGCACCGAATTCGAAGCAGCTGCGAAATGTGGCATCAGCGTCCGTGGGGTTGTGACGATGATTTCGCGGGCGGGGCATGTTTGGGTTTGGATTTGGGGAAAATAGATATTTGCGCGGGAGGCGGCTTGAGACGGATATAGATGTTCTGCCGCGGCGCCAGAACCTTGTAATAGTTCCCCGTCGTGTTGTAGCCGTTGGCAATGACCTGAATCAGCACATAGCCGGGGAAAAAACCATCGATCGAAGCCACGCCTTTGCGATCGGTCTTGATTTCAACATGGTAGGGATCGCGTATTTGCCGCCAATGTAAATTGGCATATTGATCAATCACCACCCCGGCATTGCGCACCGGCCGGCCGGAAGGCGAGGCCACATGCACAATCACCCGCACGAAGGGTGGGCGGGAGCGTGGTTTACCGCCCCCGAATAGCCCTAGCCCGAATATCAGGCTGAAAAAAGAAGCCAAGCTTGGAATCAGGTTCATCTTGCGCCTATTTTAACCCCTTGCAGAGAATGATTTCGAGGCGGGAATATGCAAATCACCCCGGAAAAGTTCATTCGGTTTGACCCCATTCCACAACTCCGGCTAAAATTTAAATTTAATGTCGTTGCATTCCGGCTTCGGACGGATGCGGCGGACAAACCCGCCCTACCGGGCGGTACAGAATTTCCAGGCTTTTCCCGGACGCAATGTCTCACATTTTTTCGCAACTGGACCAGCTTTTGCTGGGCAGCATTCCCACGATTGTGATTTTTTTACTGCTCCTGTTCTTTCTCAGGGCAGTCTTATTCGCACCCCTGCGGCGGACTTTGGCGGAGCGCCGACGGCGCACCGAAGACCGCATGACCGCGGCCCGGCATCTGCTGGAACAAGCCACGGCAGCGGCTTCGCGGCATGAAGCCGCGTTGCGGGAGGAACAGTTGGCCGGTTATCACCGGCTGCAGGAATTGCGTCAGCAGGCATTGCGCGAGCGCAGCCAGCAACTGGAAACCGCCCGGCAGGAGGCGATGCGTCACCTCGCCGCCGCAGCCGCGGAACTGGCCGAAGAAACGAAGGCCGCCCGGCACAGCCTGCAAAACTCGGCCCAGCAAAACGCGGAACAGATTCTCGCCGCGCTGTTGCCCCGCGCCAATGGAGCCCCGGCATGACTTTGGCCATACCCCGGCAAAACATCTTTCCCGGCGCGGAGACACGGGCTTTGGCGCTGGTGCGGCTCAATCCCCGGCGGCTCAGCCTTTGGCTGCATTGGCTGGCCGGACGGCTGGGCGTGACGCCCCATACGCTCTGGGAAGCTGTGAGCCTTCTCAACTTTCTGGCCATGGTGGGGTTGCTGTACTGGGTTTTATTTCGCCTGAAAAATTGGTCCCTGCCCGGCTTTCTCCGCCAGCGCGGCGATCAGATTCAAGCCAGAATGCGCGACGCGGAAACCGCCCATCGCGAGGCGGAAATCCAATTTCAAGCCGCCCAGGCGCGGTTGGCGGGCTTGGACCAGGAATGCCGCGCCTTGCGGGAAGCGAGCGAACGCCAGGCCCAGGCCGAATACCAGCGTCTCTTGGAAGCGGCGCGGCAGGAAGCCGATCAGGTCGCGGCGCGTGTCCGCCAGGAAATCGACGCTGCGGCCCGCTCCGCGCGGCAGCAGTTGCGGCAGTATGCGGGCGAGTTGGCGGTGCAGCTGGCCGAACAGCAAGCCCTCCGCCAGTTGACCCCGGAACTCGACGAAGCCATTGTGCGGCAGGGATTGGAGGAGTTGGCGCGGCGAGCCCCGCGGGCCTGAACCCCTCGGCGAAGTCCCGGCGCCCACCCCTATGCATACCGCTCTCGATCAACCTTACGCCGTGGCGCTGCTCGAACTGGCGCAGGCAGGCCAGCTGGATGCCGCCGGTTTTCTCCGCGACCTGGACACGGTCCGCGCCTGGCAGCGGCAGGTCCCGGCGCTCCGGCAAATCCTGGAAAATCCGGCCTTGCCGCTGCGGGAAAAAGCCGGCGTGATCCGCCAACTGTCCCAGGCGGCCGGGCTGGCGCCTTTGACCCGCAATTTTCTGCTGGTGCTCAATGCGCGCGGGCGCTGGCCGCGCCTGGAAAATATTCAAGGAGCTTTTGAAGATGCCTGGCGCGCCGCTTCGGGCCGGGTGCGCGCCCAGATCATGACCGCGCGGGAGTGGTCGGCGCCGGAACGACAGCAACTGGCGGCGCGGCTGAGCCAACTCCAGGGCTTGCAGGTGGAAGGCGAATTTCATTCGGATTCCAGCCTGCTGGCCGGCTTCCGCGCCCGCGTGGGCGATACGGTTTATGACGGCAGCCTGCGCGGACAATTGGAGCGCATGCGCCGGCATTTGCAGGCGCTGTAAGCCGGCCAGGCGCGCGAGACGAGGCTGAGCCCTTCGTTCCCCGCGGCCGGCTCGATCGAATGCATGAACGGAATCTGTTATGGCGACATTACGCGCTGATGAAATTTCTGGCATTCTGCGCAGCCAGATCGAAAATTATGACGCCGCCCTGGCGGTGGATGAAATCGGCCGGGTCCTCACCCTGGGCGACGGCATTGCCCGCATCTACGGCTTGTCCAAGGTGATGGCCGGGGAACTGATCGAGTTCCCGCATGGCGTGGTCGGCATCGCCATGAACCTGGAAGAAGACCAGGTGGGCAGCGTCACCCTGGGCGACTACACCGCCATTCGCGAAGGCGATCCCGTGCGCCGCACCGGACGCATCATGTCGGTACCGGTGGGCGATGAGTTGATCGGCCGCGTGGTGAATGCCCTCGGCCAGCCGCTCGACGGCAAGGGCACCATCACCACCTCCCGCTTCAACCCCATCGAACGCCTGGCCCCCGGCGTGCTTGATCGGCAGCCGGTGCGCGAGCCGATGCAGACCGGACTCAAGGCGATTGACGCCATGATTCCCATCGGGCGCGGCCAGCGCGAGCTCATCATCGGCGACCGCCAGACCGGCAAAACCGCCGTGGCGATCGACGCCATACTCAATTCCCGCGGCAAGGACCTGATCTGTATTTACGTGGCCATTGGGCAAAAGCGTTCGACCGTGGCCCAGGTCATCGCCACGCTGGAGCGCCACGGCGCCCTCGATTACACCCTGGTGGTCGCGGCGACCGCCAGCGACCCGGCACCCATGCAGTATCTGGCGCCTTACGCCGGCTGCGCCATCGGCGAATATTTCCGCGATAGCGGCCGGCATGCCCTGGTCATCTACGATGATCTTTCCAAACACGCCGCCGAGTACCGCGAAATCTCGCTGCTGCTGCGCCGTCCGCCCGGACGTGAGGCCTATCCCGGCGACGTCTTTTATCTCCACTCCCGCCTGCTTGAGCGCGCGGCCAAGCTCAACTCGGAGCTGGGCGGCGGCTCGCTCACCGCATTGCCCATCATTGAAACCCAGGCCGGCGATGTTTCGGCCTATATTCCCACCAACGTCATCTCCATCACCGACGGCCAGATCTATCTCGAAAGCGATCTGTTCAACAGCAATATCCGCCCGGCGGTGAATGTGGGCCTGTCGGTCAGCCGGGTCGGCGGCAACGCCCAGATCAAGGCCATGAAGCAAGTCGCCGGAACCCTGCGCCTGGATCTGGCCCAGTTCCGCGAGTTGCAGGCCTTTGCCCAGTTCGGCAGCGATCTCGACAAAGCCACGCAGGCGCAGTTGAATCGCGGCCGGCATTTGGTGGAGCTGCTGAAACAAGACCAGTACGCGCCCCTGCCGGTGGAACGGCAGATCGCGGCGCTGTTTGCCGGCACGCAGGGCCTGCTCGACGATCTGCCGCTGGCGCAGGTGCGCCCGTTTGAAAAATTCCTCTACGAACGGCTGGAAGCCGAACCGGAAGGCGTTCTGGCCAGACTGCGCGAACGCCGCGCCCTTGATGACGAAATCCGCGCGGCGTTGAAACGCGCCATCACCGATGCGCGCGCCGCCTTTGCGCCGCTGGCGGCGACCCTGGCGGCGGGAGCCTAGCGGCGGGAGCGCGGGAGCTTAAACATGGCCAACCTGCTCGACATTCGTCGGCGTATCCGTTCGGTGAAAAACACCCAGCAGATCACCCGCGCCCTGCGCATGATCTCGGCCGCCAAGCTGCGCCGGGCCCAGGAACAGGCGATGGCCGCCCGTCCCTATGCCGAAAAATTGCGGCAGATTCTGGCCGCGCTGGGCGATGCCGCGGCCGGCGCACTGAGCGCCGAGGCCAGCAGCCCCGCCGCCCTGGCCGCCGCGCGATTGCTGGAGCAGCGGCCGGAACAAACGATTCGCGTCATCGTCATCAGCTCCGATCAGGGCCGCGCCGGCGCCTTCAACACCAACGTGGTCAAGGCGGCTTTGGAGTTCCAATCCCAGCGCCAGGCCCAGGGCGCCCGGGTTGAATTCGACGCGGTCGGGCGCAAGGCCCGCGACCTGCTGGCCCGTTTTGCTCTCGCGCAACTCGGTCCCCGCGGCCGCGAGTTCGGCCCCGCTCCGCGCTTGGAAACCGCCCGCGAACTGGCGGCGGAAGCGGCCGAAGCATTTGCCGCCGGCCGCCTGGATGCGGTCTACCTGGCGGGCAACGAGTTCAAAAATGTTTTGCAGCAGCGGGTGCGCATGGAGCGCCTGCTGCCCATCACGGCGCCGGCTGAATCGGCCGCATCATCCCGGGCCTGGGAATTCGCGCCTTCCGCGGACGCGATTTTTTCCGCCCTGCTGCCGCGTTATCTGGCGACCCGCATCTTCGCCGGCCTGCTCGAATCCTTCGCCGCCGAGCATGCCGCGCGCATGAACGCCATGGATACCGCCAGCCGTAATGCCAGCGACATGATTGAAGCTCTGACCTTGCACCTGAACCGCGTGCGCCAGGCCGCCATCACGAAGGAGATCATCGAAGTGGTCTCCGGCGCCGCCGCGCTGACGGGCTAGCCGGATTCCGTGCCCCTGCGGGGCGCGCCCGGAACCGCGATTTTGTGGGAACTTGGATTTTTTTTATGGCCACCACCGCAACTCCAACCGTCACCGGACACCTGGTCGAAATTACCGGGCCGGTCGTGATCTGTCAGTTTCCCGAAACCAGCATGCCGCCCCTGCTGCAGGCCTTGCGCATCACCAGCGAGGGCTTTGATGTGCCCGCGCCCATCAACATCATCGTCGAGGTGGAACAGCAGATCGGCGAAGGCCGCGTGAAATGCGTGGCCATGGAACCCACCGAGGGCCTGGTGCGGGGCATGAAGGTCGCGGATACCGGCGCGCCCATCACCGTCCCCGTGGGCGCCCCCACCCTGGGCCGGGTGATGAACGTCATCGGGCAACCGGTGGATAAGCTGGGCCCCATCACGGCCACCCGGCATTTCCCCATTCACCGCCCCGCGCCCACCCTCGAACAGCAGTCCACCGAACTGCAAATGTTTGAAACCGGCATCAAGGTCATTGACCTGCTCGAACCCTATCTGCGCGGCGGTAAAATCGGCCTGTTTGGCGGCGCCGGCGTGGGCAAGACCGTCATCATCATGGAGTTGATCAATAACATCGCCATGCAGCATGGCGGAGTTTCGGTTTTTGCCGGGGTGGGCGAGCGCACCCGCGAAGGCAACGACCTCTGGCTGGAAATGTCCGAGTCGGGCGTGATCAAGCCCGGCGACCCCGCCAAGAGCAAGGCCGCGCTGATCTATGGCCAGATGACCGAGCCTCCCGGAGCCCGGCTGCGCGTGGGACTGACCGGCGTGACCGTGGCGGAATATTTCCGCGACGTGGAAAACCAGGATGTTTTGCTGTTCATTGATAATATCTTCCGCTTTACCCAGGCCGGCTCCGAGGTCAGCGCGCTTTTAGGCCGCATGCCCTCGGCCGTGGGTTATCAACCCAACCTGGCCACCGAAATGGGCGACCTGCAGGAGCGCATCACCTCCACCAAAACCGGCTCGATCACCTCCGTGCAGGCGATTTACGTGCCCGCCGACGACTATACCGACCCGGCTCCGGCCACCGCCTTCGCCCATCTCGACGCCACAACCAACCTTTCGCGCCAGATCGCCGAACTCGGCATTTATCCCGCCGTGGATCCGCTGGCTTCGTCTTCCCGCATTCTCGACCCCCGCATTCTGGGCGCGGAGCATTATCAGGTCGCCCGCCAGGTCAAGCAGATTCTGCAGCGTTACAAGGATCTGCAGGACATCATCGCCATTCTGGGCATTGACGAGCTGAGTGAAGACGACAAGCTGACCGTTTCCCGCGCCCGCAAAATCCAGAAGTTTCTATCCCAGCCCTTTTTCGTGGCCGAGCAGTTCACCGGCCTCAAAGGCAAATACGTCAAGCTGGCCGATACCATCGCCGGCTTTAAAGAGCTGGCCGAGGGCTCGCTCGACGATCTGCCGGAACAGGCTTTTTACCTGCAGGGCACCATCGATGACGTGAAGGAAAAAGCCGCTGAAATGGCGCGCGGCTAACGCCGCCTCCGGAGTTCACCATGCGATTGGAACTCGCCACTCCGCAACGTCTGGTCCTGAGTCTCGCGGTGCGCTCGCTGCAGGCGCCGGGGGCCGATGGTTATTTCGGCATTTTGCCCGGCCATGCCCCGATGCTCAGCCTGCTGGGCGCGGGCGAGCTGAGTTACGAACCGGAAGCAGGGCCGGAATCGGACCCGGAAGCCGGGAAATCCCGCCGCTATCTGATCGGCGGCGGCTTCATGGAAGTCACCCCTGACCAGGTCACCTTGTTAGCCGATGTGGCTGAGCTGCCGCATGAGATCAATGCCGGGCAGGCGCGTCAGGATCTTGCCGCCGGCGAGGCCGTGATCCGCTCCGCCGCTCCCGATGCCGACTACGAAGCCGCGCTGCGCCAGATCGCGCTGGCTCAGGCCAGACTGGCGCTGGCGGAAAAATCCTGAAATCAGGGCCGCGCCCCAGGGCAGATTTTTAGCTGGCGCGCGCGTTAGGTTCGCTGTTTCCGCCCTGAATGGCTGTGTCGGCTTGATCCCTGCATGTATGTATTGGACTGTGTCGCACTGTGTCCATCCGTATGAACATATGAGAATCCTGGTGTGCGATGATAATTCCCTGGGAATAATCATTTATGACCACACGCCGCAGTTTTATCCTCAGTGGCTTGGCCGCCGGCCTGAGCGCCCGTGCCTTTGCCTCCAGCCCCCTGCAAAATATCGCCGCGGCGGAATGCCGCATTGAACCCGATCAACTCCGGCAGCGCATGGATGGCTTCGGCGCTTCGGGCGCCTTTTTCCAGGCCCGGCTGCTGCAGCACTATCCGATGGCTGAGCGCACCCGCATTCTGGATTTGCTTTTTTCGCCCGTCCGCGGCGCCGGTCTCTCGATCGTGCGCAATCTCATTGGCGATGGCGGTAACTGGGGCAACAAATTCAACGGCCCCACGCCCTCGATTGAGCCGCGGCCCGGAGTGTGGAACTGGCAGGGCGATGACGACCAGATCTGGCTCATGCGGGCCGCCGCGCGCCGCGGCTGTACGCGCTTTATGAGCACCGCCTGGAGCCCGCCGGCCTGGATGAAAACCAATCACAACGTCGTCGGCGGCCAGCTGCGGACTGAGTGTTATCAAGACTATGCCGAATACCTGGCACAATACGTGCTGGGCTACCAAAAACGCCATCGCCTTGCGATCTACGCGGTCTCGCCGCAAAACGAACCTGACGTGACCGTTAAGTATTCATCCTGTTATTGGGATGCCGGCCAGTATCATCGTTTCTTCCGCGATCACCTGGTCCCGCTTTTCACCCGCCATCGGATTCCGACGCATCTCATCCTGGGCGAAGACAGCAATTGGTCCGACGCCATCTGCCGGCCCACATTGAATGATCCCGCCTCCGCCGCGGGCGTGGGCATTGTGGCGGCCCATGCCTACGCCGGCGATAACCACGTTCCCAAAGTTCCCATTTCGGCCCGCACCGGTTATTTTTCCACCGCGTTCGGCCATCACAAACAGGTTTGGCAAACCGAGGTCAGCGCATTTAATCCCAACGATGCGTCCATGGCCGACGGGCTCTACTGGGCCAAACTGGTGCATTATCATCTGGCCCAGGATCAGGTCAGCGGCTGGCTTTACTGGTGGCTGGTCTCGGGGGGACCGAATCGCGAGGCATTGATCTCGCTCGATCCCGCCAGCCAGGGCTGGCTGCCGAACCGGCGGCTCTTCACCCTTGGCCAATACAGCCGTTTCATCCGGCCCGGAGATGTCCGGCTGGAAGCCACGCATAACCCCATGCCCGGCGTTTTTACCTCCGCCTATCAGATCGCGGCTGGAAACCGGAAAAAAATCGCCGTGGTGGCCATCAACGAAAACCCTCAGCCCTCGCGCATTCGTTTTATTTTGCCTGGAGGGGCGCGCGCGCTCAACGGCTGGCGCACTTCGATGTTCGAAGAGTTGCGGCCGGTGGGCATGTTCTTTGGCTTGGGCGTGCGCAACGCCGATGGCTGGCTTTGCGAACTGATGCCGCATAGCGTGACCACGTTTGTGGCTGGTTGAAAATGCCCGGGAAAATTGATCTGCTGCCCGTGTGCGCGTGGCCGAGTCGCGCTGTAGTATGAGCGTTCAGTCATTTCGGAAAAATTGCGGCGCCCGCGGCCCAGGCCCTGCCCATTCGCAATGGCTTGTTTTTTCTGGGTTGCCTCGCCATATTCACACAGTTAAATTTCCTTTTTGACCGCGCGAATCAAACCTGTGTTAAAAGCACTGCCGCATTTTTGGTGCAGTTATAAAATTTTATTTGCAAGTGTCTGAAAATAAACCAAATATAGTTGCAAAAAAAGACTTGACGATTTTTTTTGCTCTGCTACAAACGAATACGAATTCCGAGAGAATTCCGGACGGCTTGGGCCGGCGTGAGTCCCCAAAAAATTTCGTCCGCCGCGGGAAGTTCGCTTCCGAACCGGTGGGCGTAAAACCAGGAATCACGATACCTTGGCCGAACGGAAGCAAACCCCTCGGGGTTCAGTGAATCCCGGAAGGCTGCCAAGATCCGGTTGGCTTGCGGTTGCGCGCTTCAAGTCCTGGCCGCTGGGGAGGGAAACTTCCCCGGCCGGGCCGGACAAGGAGTTTGAGACCCGGGCTGGGCGAGATTGTAAATCGGTCAGCCGGGATTCACTGAATCCCGAGACAGGTGATGGGTTTCTTCGATTGGCGGCAGCTCCCCACGCCAAGGCGGTTCAGCCCCGGTTCGCTCAAAACGAAACGGATGCAGGGACAGCCAAGGCGCCCAAGCCAGCCTCTGGTCGCAAGAAAATTCCCCAAAGTTTTTGGAGTTCGCCGAGTCCCAGGAGTCGCCGGAGTGATCCCGCTTCTCGCGGTCTGGGAGCCTCAAGCCGAGTCACGAGCTTGCCCTGTGGCCCTCCAGCTCCAGGAATCAGGTTCGCGGGCCGGCAAGAGGACTTGGGTGCCATAAGGGGCGAGGCAACGCCTCGGCTCACTTGGGGCTCAGCGAACTCCAAAACAGGGAATGTCGCGCCGATTGGCCGCGGCTGAGCGCAGTCCGAGCAATCGCAGGTTGTCCCAGCACTCGCAAGAGCGGTGGGGAAGTCGGCGGCAAGGACCTCAAAAGCCCGACCGGTCGAGAGCGGCTCCAGCACCTGGGATTCAGAAAAACCCCGGGAGCCAGAAGCCTCCCGATTGGCAGCGAATAAATAATCCAAGCCGAGTCAAAGCCCAGCCGGCGCAAGCCGGCCCGGGTGAGGCAAAGCAAGGATCCGCGGTTAGCTGCTGGTCGAGGATGGCGGGCACTCGGGGTTTTTCATTTGGACCTTATCCGGCGATGCTTCGGCGGCGCACCGGTAAAATCGCATTTTTACCTCCGGGGCCGAATGCTGGAATGGCGAAGTAAAAAAAGTAGCCCCGCCGCATTTCTTCTGCTTACACTAGCTGAATGATCTGTCCCGCATGTCGCTCTGACAATGGCCCCGATGCCCGCTTTTGCTCCCGCTGTGGCGCGGCGCTGGCGGCTGCGCCGGCTTCCCTGCCTTCACCCCAGTCATCCGGAGCGGAAAACTCCGCCGCGGGCCGGATCGGCGCCGTGCCTTACTCCGTGGTCGGCTATGAAATGCAGGCCGCGAAGTTGCAACTAGGCGCGGGTCAAGCCGTTTTGGCCGAACCGGGGGCGCTGCTCTACATGCGCGGCGATGTGCAGATGCAGACCGGCACCGGCGGCGGGCTAATGGCCGGATTCAAGCGCGCCATGGCCGGAGATTCGTTTTTTCTCACCCAATTCTCTTCCAATTCCTCCGGCGAGTTGGCCTTCGCCGCTCCCTATCCCGGCACCATCCACCCTGTCGAGATCGGCCAGACCGACTGGCTATGCCAGCGCCATTCCTTTCTCTGCTGCAGCCCGGGTGTGAGTGTCACCATCGCCTTCACTCAAAAGCTGGGGTACGGCATGTTCAGCGGCGAAGGTTTTATTTTGCAAAAGCTCACCGGCCAGGGCTCGGCGCTGGTCCATGCGGGCGGGCATTTTATGCATATGGAGCTGCAGGCGGGCGAGGAAATTCGCATCGATACCGGCAGCGTCGTCGCCTTCGACAGCCGCATTGCCTATCGCATCGAATTCGTCAAAGGCTTCAAAAACGTGCTGTTTGGCGGCGAAGGCCTGTTTTTTATCGTCCTCACCGGCCCCGGAACGGTCATTCTGCAAACTTTATCTTTTGACCGGCTGGTGAGCCGCATTGCCGCCCAGGCCGGCACCCAATCCAATCAGGCTGGCATGGAAGTAGCCGGGCTGGGCGCGTTGGGCGGAATTCTGGGCGGGGTCCTGGGCGGCGGCGGTGGTGGCAGCGGCAGCTTTTAACTTCTTTGTTGCCGCTAGCGTAGCTCTCCGCCCAGGGCGGTCAACGCTGCGCGAATGTGTTCCGCTCCCGCCTGCACTTCTTCATCGCGCAGGGTGCGGTCGGGTAGTTGCCAGCTGGCGCGCAAGAGCAGATTTTTCATACCCGCGGGAATCGGCTGACCGCGGAAAACTTCTACTGGCCTCCACGCGCTTAACCCCGGCAGCTCCAACTTTTCAATCGCCGCGGCAATGTTCTCCCACGTCACGGATTCCGGAAAAACACAGGAAAAATCCCGGCTGGCGGCGGGAAAGCGCGAGGGTGGTGCAATCATCCGGGCCGCGGCACCGTGCGACAGAAGCCATTCCAGGTCCAGGTCGCAAACCCAGGGCGCGGTGCGGAATTTCCAGCTTAGCACCAGCCTGGGATGTAGCTGGCCCAGCACGCCCACCCAATGGCCGCCGGCCCGGATTTCGGCGCTGCGGCCGGGGTGCCAGATGCCGGCGCGCGCTGGCTGGTATTCACGCCGGCCAAGGCTAAAGCCGGATAAGATCAACTCTGCTGCCGCCTTCAGGTCGTAAAAATCAAAGGTTCGACGCTCCCGCCAGGCGTCCTCGCCGCCGGCCGGACCGTAGCCGCCAAACGCCAGCCGGCGTGTTTCGCGTACTCGCAAGCTCTGGTCATCACCGGCCTCGCGGCGCTGATAAATTTTGCCGATTTCAAACAGGCGCGCTGCATTCAGCCCGCGGTTCTGATTGTGCAGCAACAGTTCCAAAAGCGCCGGAAGGCTGGAAACCCGCAGCCAGGCTTGTTCTTCGTTCAGCGGGTTCGTGACCTCGACCGGAGTTAATTCCGCCGCGAACTCAGCGCAATGCTCCCGGCAATCGAAGCTGAGCGACATGGCTTCGCTGAATCCGGCGCCCAATAGCTTCTGCCGCAGGTTTTTTTCCCGCGTCTGGCTGGGCGCGCTTCGCACGGAACCGGAAAACGCGGGCAGCCGCGGGACAATGTGCTCATAGCCCCGGACGCGCGCCACTTCCTCGGCCAAATCCGCCTCTATGCGCACATCCGGACGCCAGGAGGGCACCCGCACCCGCCAGACCCCGGCCGCGGCATTTTCCAATTGAAAGCCCAGCCGGCGCAATATCTGCTTTGTCGGTTCGGTGGGAGGCGCATTGCCCAGCCACTGCTGCAGGAATTTTTGCCGCAGCTCAATCTCCGGCGCCTTCCATCGCCGGGGATGAACATCAATCAGGCCGGCCAGGATGCGGGCGCCCCGTGCATGGGCTTGTGCGGCAATGCGGTCGGCGGCCAGCGGCGCGGCCTCGGGGTCGGCGCCGCGCTCGAAGCGATGGCTGGCATCGGTGTGCAGGCCGTGCCGGCGGGCGCTGCGGCGAATCCCGGCCGGTTCAAACCAGGCGCTTTCGATCACTGCCCGCCGGGTTTTCTCGCTGATCGCGGTTTCCAGTCCGCCGATGATTCCCGCCAGCGCCACCGGACGTTCGGCATCGGCGATCACCAGATCGCTCGTCTCCAGAACACGTTCCACTTCATCCAGGCACAGCAGCTTTTCTCCGCTGCGGGCGTAACGCACGCGCAGTTCCCCGCCCCGCAGCGTATCGGCATCGAAGGCGTGCGTCGGCTGGCCGGTTTCAAACAATGTGTAGTTGGTCAGATCGGCCAGGTGATTGATGGGCCGGGCGCCCATCTGCGTCAGGCGGTGCTGGATCAGAGCCGGAGAGTCGCCGATCGTGACTTCTTCCAGAACCCGGGCGCAGTAGCGGGCGCAGGCCTGGGGCGCATCAATATAAACCTGCAGCGCCGCGGCCGCCGGCGCGGCGATTTCCTGGCGCTTGAGGTCAGACTCGCCCGGACTGGCGGGGTTATGCGGCAAGGGCGCCAGGGTCTGCTCAAATAGCGCCGCCACTTCCCGGGCCACGCCATAATGGCCCAGGCAATCGGGACGATTGCTGGTGATCTCCAGATCGAGAACGGTCTCCTGATCCTGGCCTTCGATGGCCGCCACGGATAACCCGGCCATGGTCAGGCGTTCAGCGAATTCTTTTTCGCCGCCCGGCCAGTTCACGAATTCCCGCAGCCATGCCAGGGAAATGCGCATAGATCAGGCCCCGTCCGCGTGTGCGGCAAATTGCTCCAGGAAACGAAGATCGCCGGAGTAGAAGCGCTGAATATCGTCTAATCCGTATAAAATCATGGCCATGCGTTCCACTCCCATGCCGAAGGCGAAGCCGCGCCATTTTCCGGTTTCATAGACTGGATTTTTTTTCGCCACGGCGCGAAACACTTCCGGATGCACCATGCCGCAGCCCAGAACCTCGATCCAGCCCGTATTTTTGCAGGTGCGGCAACCGCTGCCCGCGCAGGCGAAGCAGGAGGCGTCCATCTCCGCGCTCGGCTCGGTAAAGGGAAAGTAGGAAGCGCGAAACCGGGTGCGGGTCGCGGCGCCAAACATGGCGCGGGCAAAATGTTCGAGCGTGCCTTTTAAGTCGGCGAAGGAAAGATCTTCGTCCACCGCCAGGCCCTCCACCTGATGAAACATGGGAGAATGCGTGGCATCGGGCGCATCGCGCCGGTACACCCGGCCGGGCACCGCCACGCGCAGCGGCGGCGCTTGCTGCTCCATGACCCGAATCTGCCCCGGCGAGGTATGGGTACGCAGTAAATGTCCGGGCAGGCCGGGCCCCAGATACAGCGTGTCCTGGTCATCCCGCGCGGGATGGGATTCGGGTATGTTGAGCGCGTCGAAGTTATACCACGCGCTCTCCATTTCCGGCCCTTCCGCCAGTGAATAGCCCAGGCCGTGAAAAATTCCCAGGATTCGCTCCGTAACCTGGGTTAATGGATGGGAGGCGCCGCGCGGGGCGCGGGCCGGCAAGGTCACATCCAGGGTTTCGGACGCCAGTTGTGCTTGCAGCCGCGCCGCTTCCAGAACCGCCTCTATCCGTTCCATTGCCGCTTCCGCTTCGCCGCGAAGGCGGTTAAGCTGCTGCCCGATGAATTTCTTTGCCTCCCCGGGAGCGGGTTTCAGCCAATGCTCGTTCAGTTGCGCCAGCAGGCCTTGTTTCCGCCCCAGCCAGCCATCGCGAAATGCCTGCAGTTCGGCGGCGTTGCCGGCTTGCGCGGCCTTTTCCACGCTTTCTGCCTCCCGCAGAAACTGCCCGCGGTAGGTTTCCAGCTGCGCAACAACTCCCTCTGGGCTGGCCGGAAGGGAGACGATCTGCGGGTATTCCGGCATCAGTACATTATTGAGCATGGGGGTTTTGCATGGCAAAACCCATATAAGCGCCTCCCTAGCGCGCCCTATGGGCGTGATAGGGAATCGTGGGTGAGTCAAGCGCCGCGACGGCCCCGGGGCTTCAGGCTGCGGGCGTGCGCGCCAGCGCGGCGCGGGCCTGGCTGGCCAGGGCCGCAAATCCCGATGCATCCTCGACCGCTATGTCGGCCAGAATTTTGCGGTCCAGTTCCACCCCGGCCAGCTTGAGGCCATGCATGAACTGCCCATAGGTGAGCTGGTGGGCGCGCGCTCCGGCATTGATGCGGGAGATCCACAGTGAGCGGAACTGGCGTTTGCGTTCCTTGCGGCCGCGGTAAGCGAACTTCAAGGCGCGCTCGCTGGCCTCTTTGGCTGAACGGTAGAGCTTGCTCTTGGTGAGGAAAAAGCCGGAGGTGAGATCTAAATACTTTTTGCGGCGCTGTCGGCGATGGCTGCCGCGTTTGACTCGAGGCATCGTTTTCTCCCGTCCGCTTGAAAGCGGCGCATTTCATTTCCCGGCCAGGCACGATTGAGCCTGGACTCAGGTCTCGCCGGCGGCCAAACCGCCGGTGTGAGCTCTCCCTGGCCATAAAGCCAAGGGCCCTGAAGCCAAGCTTCCCGCCTGGCTCTTCTCCATTTTACCTTATTCGTATGGGATCATGCGGGCCACCCGGCGTTGATCGGCCGGGCTGATGAGGGTATCCGCATCCAGTTTGCGTTTGCGCTTGGTGGTTTTGGTGGTCAGAATATGGCGGGCAAAGGCATGGCCGCGGACAATTTTGCCGCTGCCGGTTTTGCGAAAGCGCTTGGCCGCGCCCTTATGCGTTTTGAGTTTCGGCATGCTTGGGTCCTGTTCTCGAAGCGGGCGCGGCTTTTTTGGGGGCCAGAATGGCGGTCAGGGTATTGCCCTCCATGCGCGGACGGAATTCGACCTGTGCGGCCGCGTCCACATCCGCCAGCAGGCGGTTAATCAGCGCGAACCCGATTTCCTTGTGCGTAATTTCCCGGCCGCGGAAGCGAACCATGGCTTTGACTTTGTCGCCCTCGCCCAGAAAACGCACAATATTGTTTTTCTTAAACTCGTAATCGTGATCGTCACAATTGGGAAAGAACTTGATTTCCTTGATGACGATGTTTTTCTGATGCTTGCGCGCCTCGCGCGCCTTCTTTTCCATCTGGTACTGGTATTTGCCGTAATCCATGATGCGGCAAACCGGAGGCTGCGCGGTGGGCGAAACCTCAACCAGATCCAACTGGCGCTGGCGCGCCACGGCCAGCGCTTCCTGCGGCGGCATAATACCCAGTTGCTTACCTTCGTCATCAATCACGCGAATTTCCCGGGCGCGAATGCGCTCATTAATCCGGGTTCGCGGTTCAGGCATCCGGCGCGGACGATAGTCGGCGATAAAATCCTCCTGTCGCGGCCAGACAAGCCTTGCGCCTCGCGGGCGCAAATAGACTCTTGACCGCCGTTCAAGTATAACATGGCAATCCGCTGTGGCATCCACGCCGTGGTTGCCGCGGAAAGCCTTACAATGGAAGATGAAAAATTTTCCTGACTACGAAATAACCCTGGCGTGCGTCTAATTTAGAGCATACCCACGGGACGAATCTCATTAAGGAGTGGCAATGGCAAATTCAGGTTCCATCTGGAATGGCGCCAAGGCACACAAAGGCCTGGTTCTAACTCTGGTCACCGCGGTGCTGGCCGGCTCTCTGGCGCTCTATCGCACCGCCCAACACGGCCATCCGGCCCCGGTTCACTATAAGCTTTCCAACCTCAAGCCGCTGCGGGGGCAGGCCATTGCGCCGCTGTTGGCTTTGAATCAGGCGCGGGAAGCGATTGTGAGCCGCATCATGCCGGCCGTGGTCAATATCGCGGTCACCGCCAAAGCCCCAGCGCACAAAGAGTTTCAGCAGAACTCCCCATTTGGACAATTTTTTCAGTTCTTCGGCCAGCCCCGTCAGCCTCAATTTGATCAAGGCATCGGCTCGGGCTTCATCATCTCGCCCGAGGGCTATATTGTGACCAACCGGCACGTGGTGGCCAATGCAACCTATGTCGAAGTCACCATGCACAATCATGTGAAATACCGGGGCAAGGTGTTGGGAAGCGACGCGCTCACCGACTTGGCCGTGGTAAAAATCAATGCCCAAAATCTGCCCAGCGTACCCTGGGGCGACTCCCGCAAACTGCGGGTGGGAGAAGCCGTGTTGGCCTTCGGCAATCCCTTTATGCTGAATTTTACCGTGACGCATGGCATTATCAGCGGCCTGCACCGGCGGAGTTATTTGGAAAGTCATCGCGCGGCTTCGGATATGATACAAACCGATACGCCGATTAACCCTGGCAACAGCGGCGGGCCGCTGGTGGATGCGCATGGAGATGTTATCGGCATTGATGCCGCTATTTTGACCCCCTCCGGCGCCTTTGCCGGCGTGGGCTACGCCATACCCAGCGATCTGGCCCGCCCGATTACGGACCAAATCATCCGTTTCGGGCATGTTGAACATGGTTTTCTTGGCGTGGGTCTGAATGCGTTGACTCCTTCCAAGACTCGCTTCTTTGGGCTTCCAGCCAATGCCAGCGGAGTTTTGATCAGCAGCGTGATCCCCCATGATCCCGGCGCCAAAGCCGGTCTGGAGGAAGGGGATGTGATCGTTAGCTATAATCACCATCCCATCCATTCCATGGGGCAGTTGCAGGTGTTAGTGCAACTGACCCGGCCGGGAACCCGGGTTCCCATTGGCATCATGCGCAATGGCAAACCCATAATGCTGCATGCCACCGTGGGCCAGTTCCATCAACCCGCGCGCAAGCCCTCGAAAACCGGTGAAATCAAAACTTCCGGCGTTCGCCTGGGCATTCAGTTTGAAACCCTGACCCAGCAGATCCGCGATCAATTGAATATTCCCAACAATATTCATGGGGCCATTATTGAATCGGTGGTGCCCGGCAGCCCGGCATATAATGCCGAACTGCGCCGCGGCATGGTGATTCAGGAAGTGAACCGCCAGCCGGTAACGAGCGCGCGGCAGCTCCAAACACTGCTGTCCCAGGCCCCGGCGGGAAAATCGGTATTGCTGCTGGTTTATCTCAATGGCGGCAGCGCCTTCATCGTGGTTCGCATGAATCACCCCTGAACTGTTGGCATCCGGATGCCCGCAATTCCCGCCCCGGCGGCCGTCGGGGCGGGAATTTTCTTTATTACCCTCATGCCACTCGTTCCCCCAGCCGGCTCTCAACCCTTAATTCAAATCATCGGCGGCGGTCTGGCGGGGCCGGAAGCGGCTTGGCAGGCGGCACGCCGGGGGCTGCGGGTGCGCTTGCTCGAAATGCGGCCGCATGCCTCCACGCCCGCGCATCGCACCTCGGCCCTGGGAGAGTTGGTCTGCTCGAATTCCCTGAAAAGCGAAGCGCCCCATTCCGCTCCCTGGCTGCTGAAACAGGAACTGCGGCAGGCCGGTTCGCTGCTGCTCGACTGCGCCGCCGAAACGGCGATTCCCGGGGGCCAGGCGCTCACAGTGGATCGCCAGCGTTTTTCGGCAGCCATCGAAAGCCGTCTGCGCCAGCATTCGAATATCGAACTCGTGCGCGATGAAGTGCGGCAAATACCCCGCGATGGGCTCGCGATCGTGGCCACGGGGCCGCTGACCAGTTCGGCACTGGCAGAAGATCTGGCGCGGCTGACGGGAAGCCAACGGCTCTATTTTTATGACGCCATCAGTCCGGTGGTCGAGGACGATTCCATAGACTATTCGCGGGCCTGGCGGGCCTCGCGGCATGGCAAAGGCGGTGAGGATTATCTGAATTGCCCGCTCGATCGCGGGCAGTACCAAGTGTTTCACCAGGCATTGCTTGGCGCGGAATCTTACCCGCTCCACGATTTCGAGCCGGCGCAATACTTCGAAGCCTGTCTTCCTTTGGAGGAACTGGCCCGGCGCGGTCCGGAAACCCTGCGCTATGGACCCATGAAACCCGTCGGGCTGCGCGACCCACGCACCGGCCAGTTGCCTTATGCCGTGGTGCAATTACGGCGCGAGGACGCCAGAGCCGGGGCCTGGAATCTGGTCGGTTTTCAGAATCACCTGCGTTTCGCCGAACAGGCCCGCGTGCTGCGCCTGATTCCCGCCTTGGAACACGCCGTTTTTTTGCGCTTCGGGCAGGTACACCGCAACACTTATCTCAACGCCCCGGCGCTGCTCGATGACACTCTGGCGTTGCGCCGGCATCCGAACCTCTGGATTGCCGGACAGCTTTGCGGGACGGAAGGTTATGTGGAAGCCATCGCCACCGGATTTCTCGCCGGCGTGCATGCGGCGCGGGCCGCATGGGAACTTCCTCCGGCGCCTCCGCCGCGGGCGACGGCGCTGGGCTCGCTTATCAACTATATGCAAAAATCCCGGCCGGAAGATTACGCCCCAGCCAATATCACCTTTGACCTGCTGCCGCCGCTTGATCCGCCGGTGCGCGACCGCGCCCTGCGCCACCAGGCCATCTGCGAATCAGCCATGCGGGCCATGGCCGCATGGTGGGAGATCATTTGTCACGGCGCGAGCGACGCCTGAGCGGCTGAGAACAACGAAGCTATGCGAAGCTGATTCCTTCGCCCATTACCTAGCTGCAGCCGCTGGTCTCTCCGCAGTTAATACACTTGTAGCAGGCGCCGTTGGGCATCATGATGCTGCCGCAATTATGGCAGGCCGGGGCATCGCTGGTGGTGACCACCGGTACGGTTTGGGCCGCGCGCGGCGCGGCTTCGGCCTGGGCCGCGATCTTGGCCGAACCCGGTCCGCTTTCTATCAATGGCAGTTGCCCCGCGGTCTCAAGTTCCTCTTTCTGTTCCCCGCGCTCGCCATGCCAATCCCCAACGCTCGCTTGCGGCGCGGGCTGGGAACCCAGAAATTTCAGCCCCAGCCAGCGGAACAGGTAATCCATGATGGATTTGGCATAGCCGATCTCGGGACTGCCCGACCACCCGCTGGGCTCAAAACGGGTATGGGAAAATTTGTCCACCAATAGCTTCAGCGGCACTCCATGCTGCAGCGAAATGGAGATCGCGGTGGCGAAGCTATCCATTAAGCCGCTGATCGTCGAGCCTTCCTTGGCCATGGTCACGAAAATTTCGCCCGGCTGGCCATCTTCGTACATGCCCACCGTGATATAGCCTTCGTGGCCGCCAATCTTGAATTTGTGGGTTATGGACTGGCGCTCGTCGGGCAGCCGCCGCCGGTACGGCCGCGAAGCGGGCACCGATTGCGGCACTTCCAGGCTGTCGCCGGCGCTGGCTTGGACTTTGCTTTCCCCGGCTTTTTTCGATGCCGAAAGCGGCTGCGCTTTTTTGCTGCCGTCACGGTAAACCGCGACCGCTTTCAATCCCAGTTTCCAGCCTTCGATCAAGGCTTGCATGACGTCATCCACCGTGGCCGCTTCCGGCAGATTGACGGTTTTGGAAATGGCGCCCGACAAAAACGGCTGGCAGGCGGCCATCATCCGCAGATGCCCGTTGTAATGAATGCTGCGGGTGCCATTGGCCGGCTTGAAGGAACAGTCGAAAACCGGCAAATGCTCGGCTTTGATATGCGGCGCGCCCTCGATGGTTCCCGTGGCGTCCACGTAAGCCACAATGTCATGGGTTTGCTGGGCCGAATACCCGAGCCGGATCAGCGCCTTATCCACGCTCTGATTTACGATCTTGATCACGCCGCCGCCCACCAGGCGTTTATGCTTCACCAGCGCCAGGTCGGGTTCAATTCCCGTCGTGTCGCAGTCCATCATGAAACCGATGGTTCCCGTGGGCGCCAGCACGGTGACTTGGGAATTGCGATAACCCCAGCGCATGCCCAGTTCCAGGGCCGTATCCCAGGCCTCTTTCGCTCCCGCATAGAGCGCGTCGGGAACATTTTGCGGCTGAATATTGTTGACCGCGGCGCGATGCATCCGCATCACGTCCAGCATGGATTCCCGGTTGGCCTTGTAGCCGCGGAAACTGCCGGCCATGCCATCGCTGGTCAGGGCTTCGGCGATGCGGGCCGACTGGGCATAGGCTTCTCCGCACATGATCGCCGTCACGCAGCCGCCGTAATCGCGTCCGAGGTCGCTGTCGTATGGCAGTCCATTGGCCATGAGCATGGCCCCCAGATTGGCATAGCCCAGTCCCAGCGGACGGTAATCGTGCGAATTACGCGTAATCGCCTCGGTCGGATAGCTGGCGTTATCCACGATGATTTCCTGGGCCGTGATCAGAATATCCACCGCCTGCCGGAATGCGGCGATATCAAAGCCTGAGCTGGAGGTGAACCGCAGCAGGTTGATCGAGGCCAAGTTGCAGGCGGAATCATCCAGAAACATGTATTCCGAGCAGGGATTCGAGGCGTTGATGCGGCCCGTGGCCTTGCAGGTATGCCATTGGTTAATGGTGGTGTCGTACTGCATTCCGGGATCGCCGCATTGCCAGGCGGCTTCGGCAATCTGGCGCATCAGCTCGCGCGCCGACACGGTGCGCACCGGCTCGCCGCGCTGGGCCCCGGCCACGCGCTTCAGGTCCCAGGCGCCATCCGCCACAACTGCCTGCATGAACTCATCGCTGACCCGCACGCTGTTATTGGCGTTCTGAAAGAAAATTGAGGCATACGCTTCGCCGTCGAGCGCCGGGTCATAGCCGGCCTCGACCAGAGTCCAGGCTTTTTTCTCTTCTTTGGCCTTGCACCAGATGAAATCTTCCACATCCGGATGTTCCACATTGAGGATGACCATCTTGGCGGCGCGCCGAGTCTTGCCTCCGGATTTAATCACCCCCGCGAAGGCGTCAAAGCCTTTCATGAAACTGAGCGGTCCGCTGGCGGTGCCCCCGCCCGACAGGGTTTCCCGCGAGCTGCGCAAAGGCGAAAGATTGGTTCCCGTGCCCGATCCCCATTTGAAAAGCATGCCTTCGGTTTTGGCCAGGGTCAGAATGCTGTCCAATGAATCGCTGACGGAATTGATAAAGCAGGCCGAGCATTGTGGTTTGCGATAGCCGGTGGCCGCAAATACCGGGCGCTGGGCCTCGCGGTCCCAAAACCAGTTGGCGGCATTCGATTCCGGCTCCAGGCGATCAACCCCGCAGTTAAACCATACCGGCGAATTGAACGAGGCCTTTTGCCACAGCAGCAGATGGGCCAGTTCATCATGAAAAATGCGCGCATCCTCCTCGGTCCGGAAATAACCGTCGCGCAGGCCCCAGTCGCGCATGGTTTCCACTACGCGGCCAATCAGTTGCCGCACGCTCGATTCCCGCGAACTCGCCCCCACCTTGCCATGCAGGTACTTGGATGCCACAATGTTGGCCGCCGTCTGCGACCAGTCCACCGGAACATCCATCTCTTTCTGCTCGAAAATGGTTTCACCTTTTTCGTTCTGAATCAGCGCCGTGCGTTTTTCCCACCGCACCTCGTCATACGGCGAGACCTTGGCGTCGGTGAAAACACGCTGGAAACTCAAGCCGCGATGTTTGCGGCCCGTCGCAACCGGAGTTGTGGTCTCAGCGGTAGTCTGGGAAACGGTGCTGGCGATGGGACCTGATTCGTTCATGACGGACTCCTGAAATCAACCCTCAACTCTGGTTTCTTGGCTAAACCAAAAATAGAGGCGATGCCCAAAGTATCGCTACTGATTGTGGTTGTCAATCCTTTTTAACCCAATATATTGTGTGCCCCGCAAAATCCAGCTTAAACAATTGAATCCAAAGGGGTTGTTCCGATTATCAATTTGGAACTATTTTTATGTTGACGCGATGGGCCGGGATTTTTCTGCCACGGTCTCTTGCCCCGGAGGCTCATCGGAAAATGGAACAATCCATTCGATGCCGGCCAGCAAAATTAAAGCCGAAACATAACCCCACAACACCAGCGACACTGACATGGCAAATGGGCCGTATAAGCCGCGAAAATTCATGTGCGGCAAAAGCAGAATGTAAATGTAAAGCGATAATTGCCACAGCAGCCCGGCCAGGATGGCCGCGCCCAGCACCTGACGAACCGGAACACGAATATTGGGCAGAATCCAATAAACCAGAAAAAACACCGCAATGGTGACCGGAATCGCGCCCAGATGAATCAAAACCACCGAAACCAGCCGCACCAGCGAAGGAAATCCGCCCAGCGGCAGTGTGACGTAGTGGAGCAGAAACCGGGCGAGGCGCGTGGAATATGTTTCGCTCAGCGCGGTGAGAGAGGCCGAAAGCAGTCCCAGGCTGCCGCAAGCCAGCGCCA
>JAJZKJ010000169.1 GCA_021804195.1 Acidobacteriota bacterium | reverse complement strand
ACATTCCATAAATATCTCATCATCGCTCTGGCCGTGGCCGCGGGAACGCTCGGATTATGGGCGCAGGCCAAAACGCGGAGGCTGATCACTCGTCCCATCCGCGCCAGTCAGCGTGTCATGCTGCCGGGCAATACCCCACCCCTGGCCCTTGCTCGTTATGACCGCGGCCCCGCTCCGGCCGGCTTGTCCCTGCAAAATATGCTGTTGGTCCTCAAGCGTTCCCCGGCCCAGGCCGCGGCCCTCCGGACGTTTCTTGCGCAGGTGCAGGACTCCGCCTCGCCCGATTTTCACCACTGGCTGACTCCGGCCGAATATGGCGCGGCATACGGTCTTGATTCTCCCGATATCGCCGCCATTACCGCCTGGCTGCGCGGCCAGGGCTTTAGCGTCTCCCAGGTGGCGCAGGGTCGTGGGTATATCGAGTTTTCCGGCAATGCCGGGCAGGTGCGGCGGGCTTTCGCCGCCGCCATTCATAAATATGTCATCGGCCGCAAATCGTACTGGGCCAACTCGAGCGATCCCTCCATCCCTGCCGCCCTCGCCCCGGCCGTGGCCGGCATCGTCAGTCTCAACAGCTTCCGCCGTCAGCCCCAGCATGTGCTGGCCGGCATCTTCCGCAAAACTCCCGGCGGCGCCGGTTATCAGCCCGTCGCGCCTGGCCCCGATTACACCTTTTCCAATGGCAATTGTGGAACCCCGAGCGGTGTGGGCAACTGTTACGCGCTGGCGCCCGCGGATTTAGCCATCATTTATAACGCCACGCCGCTGGCGAGCCAGGGTTTGAATGGCGCCGGCGAAACCATCGCCATTCCCGGACGTTCTTCGATTTCAGTCCAGGATATACAGGAGTTCCGCGGCATCATGGGGTTGCCGGCGTTATCCCTCAATGTAATTGGTTTTGCTTCATATAGTTCCAATGACGCGCTTGAGAGCACCTTGGATGTCGAATGGGCCGGTGCGCTGGCGCCCGCTGCGGCGGAAGACTTGGTGACCTCGGAGAATACGAGCACGACCGATGGCATTGACTTATCGAATGCCTACATCGTGGATAACGACTTGGCGCCCATCATGTCCGTCAGCTACGGCGAATGCGAATTGGGCATGGGCACGGCGGGCAATCAGTTTTATGACCAGCTCTGGCAGCAGGCCGCGGCGGAGGGCATCAGCGTCTTTGTCGCATCCGGCGACGGCGGCTCGGCCGCCTGCGATCAGGGCGGCCAGGACGCGCAATACGGATTAGCCGTCAATGGTACTGCCTCCCCGTCTTATGTCACTGCCGTCGGCGGCACCGATTTTTTGGACCTTGAAACTGCCGCCAAATACTGGAGCGCCACCAATAACAGCACTACCCTGGCCTCGGCCCTGCGCTACGTTCCGGAGACGGTCTGGAACGATTCCTGCACCAACAGCGAATTTTCCCTGATTACCGGCTCCAGCAACCCCACCGTCAACTGCAACAATGCGAAACTGCAGTCGGCGCTGGGTGTGGTTGGCGGCGGCGGCGGCCTCAGCGCCTGCACCACCTCCGACGGCCAAACCGCAGTTTCCTGCGCCGGCGGCTATCCGGCGCCGGCCTGGCAGGCGGGTCTGTCCGCGGGCGGACGGGAACTGCCGGATGTGTCTTTGTTCGCGGGCAATGGGCTGAATAACAATTTTTATTTATTATGTTGGTCGGGAGAATGTGCGAATTCATCGAGTCCAACTTTTACGGGCGTGGGTGGCACCTCCGCTGCGGCGCCCAACTGGGCCGGCATCCAGGCTCTGGTGGATCAGAAAATGGGTGGCCGCCAGGGCGATGTGGATCCCATCCTCTACCGTCTGAATCAGTCCCAGACCGAATCCGCCTGCAATGCCAGCACCGCGCCCGCCTCCAGTTGCATCTTCAATAACGTCACCAACGGCACCAATGCCCAGCCCTGCAATGGCGGCTCGCCCGATTGCTCCACCCCGCCCGCGGGCGACCGCTACGGCATTTTATCCGGCTATAACGCCGGCCCGGGCTACAATCCGGCCACCGGCCTGGGCACCCCCAACATCGCGAATCTGGTTGCTGCCTGGGCCAATCTCAGCTTCGTTCCGAGTGCCGCTTCATTAACGGCCAGTCCGGAGAATATTACTCATGGCCAATCCGTAAATTTGTCCGTGACGGTGTCGGCGCAAAACCCCGCGGCCAATGCTCCGGGGGGCGTGGTTGCGATTTTAAGTTCGAAAGGTTTTACGGCCGATGTGTTGACTTTGAATTCGGCTGGCCAGATCAATGCCACGACTTCGCAATTGCCCGGCGGGTCATATGCGTTGACCGCAAATTATCCGGGAGATGGCACGTATGCGCCGGCAATTTCTTCCCCCGTCAGCATGACCGTCTCGCCCGAACCCGATACGGTCAGTTTAAATGTCAGCGATAATGCCTCCGGAACCCCGCCGCCCGCGACGCAGCCGTTTGGGGCCTACGTTAATTTGGAGTCTGTGGTCACTGGGAAGTCCGGCGTCGGTGTGCCGACAGGCAATGTGACCTTTGATGATAATGGCGTTGCGGTCCAGGGGAATATTAGTAATCCGAATCCGGTGTCGCTCGATGCGGGCGGAACAGCGCAATTCTTTGGTTATTATCCGGTGCCGGGCGATCATCTTTTGACTGCGGCCTATGCGGGAGATAATAGTTTTCAGGCCGCGGCCTCTTCCTCTGTTTCTTTTCAAATTACCAAAGGTCCGACAGCGGTTTTTGTGAGCAATGGATCAAATCAGAATTTTATTTATGGCATAGGTCAGGAATTTATCAATTCGGTGAATGATCCGGACTTAGTCCGGGGAATGGGATATGGGCCGGGAATCACTCCCACGGGCACGGTCCAGGTTTATTTAAATGGCAAGCCGCTTGGGAGCCCCGTGCCTCCGAATACAACCATGAGTGTCAGTGCGGGCGCCTTGCCATGGGGTCCGGCCGTTCTTTCCGCCGCGTATTCTGGCGATAACAATTTTCTGCCCTCGGCGGGAACCTGGAACGTGAATTTTACGGCTCCGGCTGACGCCGCGATTGCGGCGAGCGCGTCCCGGGTGCAAGTAGGGGGAAACGTCAATATAACGGTAACACTGACCCCGCAAGTTACGGGCGGTCCGCCCATGACCGGCAATGTGGTTTTTACCGTTATCGGATCCATGACTGGCGCGGCGACGGTTCCTGTGAGTCAACAGGCTGCGCAATATGCGCTCTCGAATATTCCGGCGGGGAATGTCGGTGTGTATGCGGAATATTCCGGGGATGATTATTATGGCGCCGCCCAAACAACTCAAGTGAATGTCTTGGCGGTGAGTCCGGATTTTAGTCTGAATAGCGTTGGGGGCATCAGCGTCACTTCGCCCGGAAATTCTGCGACGGCTGCGATTTCAACCGTTGCGATTGGCGGGTTTACCGGCGCGATCACCTTCTCCTGCAGTGGATTGCCCGCACTGAGTTCCTGCGTCTTCAATCCCGCCAGCGTCGCGGTGGGAAGCCCGGCCACCCTGACCATCACCACCACCGGT
The DNA here is from genome assembly GCA_021804195.1 of Acidobacteriota bacterium. Next base: position 2,200 of record JAJZKJ010000169.1, on the reverse strand, counting down.
CCCGCGAGCGGCGCGGCGCCGCCCGCCATTCCGCCCAATCGTTGGATTCCCGGCTCGCTGCTTCTGGGTTTGGGCTTTTTGCTGTTCGCGTTCGGGCGGTCAGCGCATGGCCGCCGGCGCCCCGCGCTGGGGCCGGCGGTTTTGCTTCTGGCCATGCTCCTGACTGCTTCCGGCTGCGGCGGAAGCAATAGCGCCCCCATCCCCACGCCGCCTCCGCCCGCTCCCAGCACGCCTACGGGTACGTTTATCCTTACGATCACCGGCGCCAGCGGTTCGCTCACCCATTCCGTGACCACCACGCTGACGGTGCAGTAATGCGGAGCCTGCAATGATTTTGGGGTGAGTGATGGGGTTCGAACCCACGGCCACTGGAGCCACAATCCAGCGCTCTACCAGCTGAGCTACACTCACCAAACCCTTGATTTAGCATGCCTGAAAGTGCGCGGAGGGTCAACCGCGCCCGGATTGTGCCTCTACGTGGTTGACACTTCCGCCCGGTTGCGGCGAAAATAAAAACTGGTTCATGTCCCGCTCCCTTCATCTCGTTCCCGCATCCACGCCGGCCGCCATGCCGTGTTGTCCCTGTACCATGCCGGTCTTCCGGGGTGCGTAAGCCTTCAGTCCAAAACTGAAATTCGCATGCCACCCCGTCGCCCCTCGGCGATGGGTTTTTTGTTTTCGCGCAAGGAAATTACGCATTCATGAAAGCCAATAACGCAACCTGGAAACCGCGCCTCGATCCGCACTTGCCGCCCGAGCTGGCCCGCGAAATTGATGTCTTTGAGTCCGAGATCAACCTGCGCAAAACCGGCAAGCTCGATGAAAAACTTTTTGCCGAAACCCGGCTGCGCCGCGGCGTCTATGGCCAGCGCTACGATAACGGTCAGCGCCACGACGGTCGCGCCCTGCAGACGCTGGCCTACGCCGATAAGCCCAGCAAGGGCGTCAGCACCGTCTGGGATGCTCCCGGCATGCAGCGCATCAAATTTCCCGGCGGCGGCATGAACGCGGCGCAGCTCGAAACCCTCGCCGATCTGGCCGAGGAATATTCCGACGGCATTGGCCACGTCACCACGCGTCAGGACTTCCAGCTCCATTACGTGCACATCGAAGACACCCCCGCCCTCATGCGGCGCCTCGCCGCCGTCGGCATCACCACCCGCGAGGCCTGCGGCAACGGCGTCCGCAACATCACCGCCTGCCCTTATGCCGGCGTCTGCGCCGATGAGTCGTTTGATGTCACCCCCTACGCCCAGGCGCTGTTCCGCTTTCTGCTCGGCCATCCCGACTGCCAGGAGTTCGGCCGCAAATTCAAGCCTGCCTTCAGCGGCTGCGGCCAGCATGCCTGCGGCCTCGTCAAGCTGCATGACCTGGGTTTCGTGGCGCGCCAGCGGCAAGTGAACGGCGAGGTCCAGCGCGGCTTCGAGGTCTGGGTCGGCGGCGGTCTCGGCGCCGTGCCCTATCAGGCCAGGCTCTACGGCGAATTCGTTCCGGTCGAGGAAATTCTCCCGCTCTCCCAGGCCATCGGCCGGGTCTTTGCCCGGCTGGGCGAAAAGAAAAATCGCAACCGGGCCCGCTTCAAATTTCTCGTGCAGGATCTGGGCATCGAGAAATTCCGTGAGCTGGTCCAGGCCGAGCGCGCCCAGCTCACTCCCGACCCGCGCTGGACCGATTTCGTCACTCCCGCTGCGGCCTTCACCGAATCCCCGCTGCGCCCCGCGGGCGCTCTCCCCGCGGCAGGCGGCCCGGAGTTCCGTGAATGGCTGCGCACCAACGTGCGGCCGCAGAAATTGCCCGGCCATTTCACCGTGACCATCAAGCTGCCGCTCGGCGACATCACCGCCCGCCAGTTGCGCGCCCTCGCCGATCTGGCCCGCCGCTTCACCCGCGAAACCGTTCGCACCACGGTCGAGCAGAATCTGGTGCTGCGCTGGGTCAGCGGCGCGGATTTATCGGAGCTCTACGCCGCGCTGGCCGCGGTGTATTTGGCCGAAGCCGGCGCCGGCGGCCTCGGCGATATCGTCTCCTGCCCCGGCACCGATACCTGCAAGCTGGGCATTTCCGCCTCCCGTGGACTGGCTCGCGAGCTGCGTTCGCGGCTGCAGCCCGGCCTTGCCGCCCAGCCCGCCGAACTGCGGCAGTTGCATCTCAAAATCAGCGGCTGTTTCAATAGCTGCGGCCAGCACCATATCTCCGATCT
>JAJZKJ010000168.1 GCA_021804195.1 Acidobacteriota bacterium | reverse complement strand
CTGCTCCATCTGCCGGAAAACACCCCCAACCCCCATCTCTGGTACAAGCCGGAGACCATGCCTGCGGTGGCGCAGGCAGTTGCGGCGAGCCTGACCGAACTGGATCCGGCCCATGCCGCCACCTTCGCGGCCAATGTGCGCAGGTTCGATGCCTCTCTGAAGCCGTGGTACCACGCCATCGCCCGCTTCAAGGCCCGCTTTGGCGGCACGCCGGTGGCAGTGACGGAGCCCGTCGCCGATTATTTGCTGGAAGCCGCGGGTTGCGACATCAAAACGCCGTGGAAACTCCAGGCCGCCATCATGAATGGTACGGACCCGGCACCGCAGGATGTGAGCGCCCAGAACCAACTCCTGCAGCGGCATCAGGTCAGAGTCTTTGTGTATAATCAGCAGGTGACAAATTCATTGACGGCTTCTTTCCTGAGTCGGGCGCAGGCGGCGAAGATCCCCGTGGTCGGTGTCTATGAAACCATGCCGGCGGGTTACCACTATCAGTCTTGGATGCTGGCGGAGGTAAATGCGCTGCGTAACGCGGTGGAGCATGGCACTTCGACGACCGTGCTGAAGTAATCCGGCATGGGAAATGTCTGACCCGATACTTTCAGTCGCCCACCTGTCCGTGGATCTGGGCGGCCGCAGCATTCTGCGGGATGTCAGTTTTGACCTCTATCCGGGACAGCTCTGTGCTCTGATCGGTGAGAATGGTGCGGGTAAAACGACCCTTTTGCGCGGTCTGTTAGGTCTGACGCCGATCCGTGCGGGGCAGGCCTTGATAGATGGTGCGCCAGCGGGTCAGCGCCGTGCTCTGGTCGGCTATGTGCCCCAGAAAATCGCTTTTGATGCGGATATCCCCCTGCGGACCAGAGATCTGGTGCAGTTGGGGCTGGATGGCCATCGCCTGGGTCTGCCGCTGTTTCCCGGTCGTAAAAAAGCCTTGGTAGATCAGGCGTTGCATGCGGTGGGGGCAGAGGACTTTGCGGATCAGCGGGTTGGAGAACTCTCCGGCGGCCAGCAACAGCGGGCGGTTATCGCCCATGCCCTGGTGCGTCAGCCGCGCCTGCTCATTCTCGACGAGCCCTTGGCTAATCTGGATTTCGGCAGCGCCAATGCGCTGGTGGCGTTGTTTGGGAGATTGACGCGTACCCGACAGATTGCTGTACTGGTGACTGCTCATGATATGAACCCACTCTTACCTGTCATGGACCGTCTGGTCTATCTGGTGGGCGGACAGGCCGCCACCGGCAGTGTGGAGGAGGTGGTGCAGCCTGAGGTGCTGAGTAAGCTCTATGGTTACCCGGTAACGGTATTGCGGCATGGGCGGCGGATACTCGTACTACCCGATGCCGCTGCTGAAGATGCCGAGGCGGGCACGGCAGCGTCTGTAGCGCATCCGGAAAAGGCGAATTAACGCCATGTGGAATTTTTGGATGCTTTTGGAAAACTCCGGTTTCTTCACTAGCGGACCGGTGCAAACCGCGTTGATCGTAGGGACTTGTGCAGCGCTGGTCAGCGCGGTGATCGGTGTGTTTACCATATTGCGCGGCAATGCCTTTGCCGGACATGCCCTGGCCGATGTAAGCAGCGCCGGCGGGGCGGCCTCCTTCCTGCTGGGCATCAATCCCTTGCTGGGTTTTTTGGGTATGGCCTGGATTGCGGCCTTCGGCATGGAGTTTCTTGGTGTACGCAAGGTGCGGGAGCGTGATCTTGCCACGGGCATCGTTCTGGGGGCGGGATTGGGGCTGTCGGCGCTCTTTCTCTATCTGGACGTGACGACCACCAGCACTACGGGCGCAGCGGTGTCGGTGATGTTCGGCTCCATGTTTGCGATTCCGCAGAGTCTTATCGGTCCTGCATTGATGGCCTCCGCCGGGGTGTTCTTGCTGGTGGGTCTGCTCTACCGGCCTATGATGTTGATGGCGGTGGACCCTGATCTGGCGGCGGCGCGGGGTGTTCCCCTGCGTTGGATCGGTTTGCTGCAACTGCTGGACCTGGGACTGGCGGTAGCAGTCTGCGCCCTGGCCATCGGCGCGGTGCTGGCGACAGCTTTGCTCATTGGCCCGGCGGGTGCGGCGATTCGCCTGAGTCGGCGTCCGGCACAGGCGATATGCTGGGCCATTGCTATCGGTTTGACCGCGGTCTGGGTGGGTATCTGGATGGCCTATGAGAGTTACTACTGGTTTTCCGGTAATGCCTGGCCAGTGAGCTTTTTTGTCGTGGCGCTGGTGTTCCTGTTTTATTTGGCGGCGGTGCTGGTGGCTAAAGTGGCGGGCTTGTCAGCGCGTCCAGAGCCGGTCAGTTGGCCGCACTGCGAGGCATAGGGCATGTTTTCCAGTTTCATGATCAATACCTGGATTGCCGCCACCGCCATTGCTTTTGTCGCTGCTTTCATCGGCTTTTTTGTGGTGGTACGGCGCTCCGCCTTTGCCGCCCATGCCTTGCCTCTGGGCGCTTTTCCGGGGGCGGCGGCGGCCAACCTGCTGGGAATCGATCCGTTGATCGGGTTGCTGGTTTTTGTTGGAATGGGGGTTTTACTCCTGCGCCAATTGGTGCGCATGGGGCGCCGCGATGTGGGCACGGGGCTGCTGCTGGTGCTGTTTCTGGGGGTGGGTGCATTGTTGCTCAGTATGACCAGTGCGTATGCACCGGCGGTGTTTTCCCTGCTCTTCGGCGAGGTGCTGGGGGTCAGCGACGCCGATTTGTGGCCCATACTGGGCATCTGCGCGCTGGTGGTTGTGGGCATCGCTCTGTATTTTCGGCCTCTCTTGCTGGACTCGACTTTTCCCGATCTGGCGGCCTTGCAGGGGATTCGCGCCGCACGCATGGATCTGGTGTTCCTGACCCTGCTGGCCCTGGTAACTGCCACGGCCTTGCCGGTGGTGGGGGCCTTTCTGGTGTTCACCCTGCTGGTCGGCCCGCCGGCCGCCGCCCAGGTGTTGAGCGGCAATCCCATGCGCGTGCTGGTGCTGTCCGTGGTTTTTGCAGAGGGCTGCATCTGGAGTGCTATCGCACTCTCCTACTGGACCAACTGGCCCATCGGTTTTTTTGTCGGGACCATTGGTGCGGGCTTGTTTACGGTGGCGCGTTCTTACCGGCACTGGAATCAGCGGCAGCGCAATTTCGTGGCGCTATAAATACAGGGCGTTAGGTATGCGGCTCGTCCTCCGCGGCTGGTTCTTCTGTCGATTCCGCCGCGGCGTCTTCTTCTTCATAGTAATAGACCCCCAGGCGCAGCCGCCGCGGCGGTCCTTCGGGGGACTCGGCTGTATTCAGCCGCTGATGGGCCTCGCGCAACAAGCGCTCGCCCATCCGGTAGAGTTCCGGCCGCGCCTCCTCCAGCACTGCTGCCGGCAGCGCATCGAAATACAGCGCCCGCTCCAGAAAGGGCTCCCCTCCTTCCAGGTTGTGTACCGCGCTGCGCAGGTGGTCACCGACGTTCTCCCCCAAAAAGGCTACCCGGTCTTCCGGCAGGGCAGAAATATAGGCATGGCGCAACAGACGCACTACCCCTTCCTTTTCCTCCGCCACCCCCACCCGGCCCAATTCATCCAAAATGGCTCGTGGGCGCATGTCGGCCTTGACCTTGCGCGCCAGTCCCTCAAAGCTTGAGGTACCTGCAAAGGATGGCCACGCAGACGGGACGGTGCGCTGTACGTGGTGTGGGATACTCGGAACACCCCATTGCTGCTGACCCGAACCGTCGTCTCGACGTAATCGCTGCTCCGTCGCTCGGGAAGATGCTGGAGCAGCGGGCGTTCCTCGGCCAAACGCTTTTGCACCCGCCGATTCATGTGGGTGGCGACTTCCTCGACAAAGGCCTGATATGCGGCCAAATCGCTGAAGTCGCGGTAACCCCGCAGCATCAGCGCCTGATTCAGGGCCTGCTTCAAAGTCCGTTGACGGGCCTCAACCGATCCATTTTCCTGGGACTCCCCCTGATTATTGGTGGTGGCCCGCAAATCGTAATCCCGACACAGGGCGGCATACCGCCGGGTCAACTCTTCGTGCTCGGATTGATTGTTATAGGCCGCCGTGAGGTGGTCCGTGCGGTGCTCTTGCGGAACGCCGCCCAGGCGCCAGAGGGCATTCTGTAGACCTGCAGAAAGGGATATGAAGCTCTCGCCACCCAGAACTACCTCGACGTGGCGCCACCCCGAGTAGGCCATCACGAACTGGTAGAGTTTATGGACCAGAATCTGCCCATCGATAGTGACGCATAACTCCGTGGCGTCGGTGTAATCCGAAAGGCATTGCCTTCCTGGCTCGTGGGCCTGCGGGAAGTAAATCTCCCGATCCGGCCCCTCCAATGCCCGCCAATCCCGGATGCGGCGTTGCAAGGTCCGAAGATGACTTGGCTCCACCTCACCCGGGTGCAGTCGCTGCATTTCCTCCAGTACGGTCGTGGCCAACAAACCGGGCTCTTGTCGTAGGAGGGGTAGAATCTCACTTTGCCAGTAAGCCGCAAAGGGATCTTTGCGGGTGCGCCAGGTCCGCTGCCCTTTTTGGGATGGCAGGGTCTCCCGCCGTTCCCATCGACGCGCCGTGCGCACACTAATTCCCATCTTGTTGGCAGCGGTCTCTTGCTGATACTGCCTGCGAAGTTCCTTGTATTTGTTCACCTGAATATCTCCCAACCACTTGCCGGGCATTGCGTCCTCCTGTCCTTACAGGTCAAGAACGCTACTTTATCCCTCACTCAGGCTCCTGCCCGGCGTCAGGTTTTACCGGCCAAGATAATTGTCGTCAGCCGGACAAGGTAATTGTCGCTTAGCATCCCGATTTCGAAACTGGAAATAGGTGGCATCGTAAAAAATGTTGATATGACTGCCCGTTCCGAAAGTCCCCTGGTAGTACGAAGGCACATTGCCCAAAGTGAAACGGGGAGCCGCATGCGCAACTGTCACTACTGCCCACGAGGACAGAATGCCCATTCCTACCAATGATCGAAACCGCATGCAATCCTCCTGTTCCTCTGAAATTGGGTGCGAATGAGTCATCTGGAAATCAATTTTTGAATATGCGGGAATTATGCCCACAAGTTTGGCAAGGGACAAGAATTGGTCTTGTGGGGCGCAGAGGGCGCACTGCGACAAAGCTGGTGCGCCAGAAATCGCTGCTCCCTATTCCGGCAGCAGGATGACCAGCTTGAGATCGGTGCTGGTGGCTGGCAATAACGTGCTCTGCTCATAGACCACCTGCCCGTGCTGAGGATGCTGGAAAACCCGCCTGCCACCCTCCCGTTCGACGACGTCCTGTGCAGCCCAGACTGCACAAGCCCAAGGCGAGGCGCAGTAACCAGGACCGCGCGCGCTTTTTAGTGCATGATCCAGTCACGCACATCCACAAAATGGCCGGCAATGGCAGCCGCTGCGGCCATGGCGGGGCTCACCAGGTGGGTCCGTCCTCCAGCGCCCTGACGCCCTTCAAAATTGCGATTACTGGTGCTCGCGCAACGCTCCCCCGGCTCCAGGCGGTCGGCGTTCATGGCCAGACACATGGAGCAGCCCGGCTCCCGCCATTCAAAACCGGCATCCCGGAAGATGCGGTCCAGGCCTTCGGCTTCCGCCTGCGCCTTAACCAGACCGGAGCCCGGCACTACCAGCACCGCCTTGACCGACGCAGCCTTGTGATGGCCTCTGGCAACCGCCGCCGCCGCCCGCAAGTCTTCAATGCGGGCATTGGTGCAGGAGCCGATGAATACCTTGTCCAGCGCTATCGAAGAAATGGGTGTTGCGGCCGCCAGATCCAT
>JAJZKJ010000167.1 GCA_021804195.1 Acidobacteriota bacterium | reverse complement strand
GGTGCGAAGCACCATCGATCCGTGGCCGATATCCGTGATGGCGGGTTGCATAATGCTTGATTCCAAGGTATATTCATACGAGATTTTAGTGCTCTGTCACACCTACAGCCCGCAACTGTAGGTGTGACAGAGCACCAGGGGGAGCGAATGATTTGTCTTGGCGCCGCGGAACTTCGCAGACTGCAGGAATGTATATTCTCGCTGTACTCTCTGGATAGTCTCCAGGAGTTCCCGCGGCGCGCCATCCATGCCGTCCTCCAACTGGTCGCCGCGGACAAGGCCGCGTACAACGAGATATGCTTGCGCCCCCAGCGGCTGGAGCGGTTCACCGACACCGGGGAGCCTTATACCCCCGAACAACTCGCAATTTTTGAACGCCACATCCACGAGCACCCCCTGGTCGCCTATTGCCACGAACACCCGGAGCATCCGCCCATTCGAATGTCCGATTTTCTAACCCGGCGCCAGTTTCATCACACCGGTCTGTACGCCGAGTTTTTCCGGCCGGTTGGCGTGGAGTACCAGATGGCCGTGGGCATAGCCACGCGCCCCGGAATCGTCGTCGGCATCGCACTGAACCGGAAGCTGACGGATTTCTCCGCGGCCGAAAAAACGCTGCTCGAATATTTGTGCCCGCATCTGCAGCAGGCGTATCGCAACGCCCAGGCCATGGACCTGGCCCTGCGGCAACGCGGCCAGGCCGAAGAACTGCTGGAATCCGTGGCCCCCGGCATGGCGATCGTCTCCGCCACCGGTCGCATCCACCAGGCCACTCCCGCCGCCCGCAGCATGTTGGAAAAATATTATCGGTCCGGCGGCGGGTCTGACCAGTTGCCCGAGGAAGTGACCCGGTGGCTGCGCGGCCAGGTGGCTTTACTGGGCGACGGCGATCCGACCCGCCCCTGTCTTCCCTTGATCGAGGAAGGCCGCGGGCATTGGCTGACAATTCGCCTGCTCGTCCGCCCCGGCGAGAGCCATTGCCTGGTGCTGCAGGAACATTCCATCGAACAGCGCATAGCCGCTTACATGCGCCTGGGCCTCACGGCGCGGCAGGCGCAGGTTCTGGCCTGGATGAGCATCGGCAAAAGCGATTCAGAGATCGCCATTCTCCTTTCCACCAGCCCGCGCACCATTGAAAAGCACCTGGAGCACATTTACGACAGGTTGGACGTGCCAAGCCGCCTGCAGGCCGTAGTCCGGGCCTTGGAAATTTTCCGCTGACCATACGTAAAAATACGTATTTGCATGGCCTCTTTCCTGAATATGCTTAATGTAGTGGCGAAGAGAGGTTGCACAAGGTTTAGTAATCTTGGGTATTGGGAGTTGCAACCATGAAACTGAATCACCGTATTTCCGGAAGATCGTATGTTCTGATCGCATTGGCTGCCGCTTGCACCGCTTCCGCCGGCTCGCTGAAAGCCGTAAGCGTTTCGATGGTAACGTCCACATTTAATCCGTCGGATTACGGGCAGAAATTGTCCTACAACGACTACTATGCGCCGAATGATCCAGGAAATTGGCAACAGGCCCAGACGTTCGACCTAAACGGAAATCTTACGGCTTACAGTAACTGGACCAACAGCGACGGGGGCGGCGAATATCCCGACGGCACGCAGTATGATGTGATTATTCCCACCGGTGATGGCAGCTATATCCCTGGGGCAAACGGGGTCAATACTGTCAGCGTCAACACCTTGACCCTTCAAGACTCGACTTCGACGCTTGGGATTTGGGGAGGCCAAACGCTGCAAGTCGGTGGAGATGTGTCCAATTCCGGTACCATTTCCGTCGACGGCCAGTTTCAGATTTTGGCCGATGTCGCATTAAACGGCACGGGGACTCTCAACTTAAGCTCGTATAACGGCGGCAACGGAAGCATCGGCAGCACCGGCGCCGGCTATGCCTTAACCAACTCCAACGGCCACACGATATCGGGTGGGGGAACGATTTCTGCGATGGTAACCAACAATGGCTTAATCGAGGCCACGCAATCCACTTATGACAGTACGATCACCGTCGATGCCGCCCTGACCAACAACAGCACAATGGAAGCCTCTACCAATGCGGAATTGGCGATTTACGACACCGTCAGCCAGTCGGGCGGGGCGCAACTTCAGGCGGATGGCACTGGATCACAAGTGGTGCTATACAACGGCGCAAGTATTGGCGGCGGCACATTGGATACGGCCAATGGAGGTGTTATCAATGTCGCAGGCAATAATACGGCGACAATCAGTGGTCTGACCAACCAGGGTTCGTTGAACATCGGGGGCGGAGGGGTGCTCAATGCCAGTGGCGCCATCACCGACAATGGCTATATTTCCGCCGCCGGGGAGTTTCAGATTCTGGCTGACACCACATTAGGTGGCACGGGGACTCTCAACTTAAGCTCGTATAACGGCGGCAACGGAAGCATCGGCAGCACCGGCGCCGGCTATGCCTTAACCAACTCCAACGGCCACACGATCTCGGGTGGGGGAACGATTTCTGCGATGGTAACCAACAATGGCTTAATCGAGGCCACGCAGTCCACTTACGACAGTACGATTACCCTCAATGCCGCCGTGACCAACCCCGGTATCATGGAAGGCGGTAACAATGCAACATTGACTCTCAACGGACCGGTTGTCCAAGTTGCCGGCAACACACTTACCGGTGGTACATGGATTGTCGATTCTTATGGGCAGATCAATATCCCCGGTGCCAATATCACCACCAATGCCGCCACGATCATCCTCTATGGCGCCAACACCAGCTTCCCGGCCATCACCGCAATGACAGCCAACACCGGAACCTTCGAGCTGGAAAATGGGGCAAAGTTCACCACGGCCGGCGACTTTACCAATACCGGCACGGTTGATGTCGGCGGGGCGAGTACTTTGACGATTCAAGGCAACTATACCCAAATATCCCCCGGAACAACGACCGTCAACGGTTCGCTGGTGTTGAACAACGGAGGTTCGCTCAGCATCGCCAACGGCACCACGGTGGATATTTCCAACACCAGCGCTTCCACCGTCAACGCCAATGTGCTCATCAACTACGGATCCGCCGGGAGTCCCAACAGTGCCATCCGCAACTATCTGATCAGCGGTTACAATGCGGGCGCCTGGAACGGTCCGGGCATCAGCAGCACCGCGGCCGCCATCTCCGGCGGCGTATACAGCCTGGGCTATGCCGATGGGGCCGATGGCGTGGTCAGCGGACTGGCCGCCGGCCAGGAAAAGATCATGTACACATTGGCCGGCGACGCCAATCTGGACGGCACGGTTACTTTGCCTGATTTTGCGATACTCCGCAGCAATTTTGGCAAGACCGGAATGCAATGGGATCAGGGCGACTTCAATTACGATGGAACGGTTAATCTGCCAGATTTCGCGATTTTACGAAGCAACTTCGGCAAGACTCTTGGCCCGGCGGCGGCTACCTCTTCAACCCCCGAACCGGCCACACTGGGTTTGCTGGCCATGGGCGGCCTGGGGCTGCTGGTACGCACAAGGCGCGGGAGAGTAGAAAGTTGAGAATAGAGCGATGGCGGCGCCGCGGAAGGAGGGCGCAGGTAACAGGTACTCGGAAGCAACCATGCCGCACCCCCCGCTTTTTCAATCGTAGCGGATGACGCTGTGCATTTCGTACCGTTTGAATTTTTTACGCCCCTGGAGAAAGCCCAGTTCAATGAGCACCGCGACTCCGACGATATCTCCGCCGAGCATTTCCACCAACCGGCAACATGCGTCCATGGTTCCGCCCGTGGCCAACAGGTCGTCCACAATCAGGCAACGTTGTCCGCGCACAATGGCGTCGCGATGGATTTCCAACATGTCCCGGCCATATTCCAGATCATAGGTCAGCGAAGCCTTGGGCGCCGGAAGTTTTTGGGGCTTGCGTATCGGAGCAAAACCGCAGGAAAGCGCCTGGGCCAGGGCCGTGCCGAAAATAAATCCCCGCGATTCCGCGCCCACCACCAGTTCAATGCGCCGGCCGCGAAAGGGGTTGGCCAGCAACTCCACCGACAGGGCCAGCCCCGCCGGATCGCGCAACAGCGGGGTGATGTCCTTGAACACGATGCCCGGCTTGGGAAAGTCCGGCACATCCCGGATCAATTCTTGTAAATTCAACATACGTTATTCCCCGCCTGCTTCCCCCTCTTTTTTTTCTCCGTACCGCCCGCTGTCATACTATGATGGCGCTTTTTTTCTCGGCCGATTTATAGCGCAAGCGGAAACATGCGGTCTTCCGCCGGTTCATCACCGGCCTTGGAGGACGTAGCGGCCGGGACCGGTAAGCCGCACGTAACTGCGCACCGCGCCGCGGCGCACGATCGGAACCGGCTGGCCATTGACGCGCACCGACTTGCCCTTCACGCCAATGCTCGCCCGCACCTCCGCCGGCAGCGTCAGCCGGAGCGTTTCTCCCTTGGCGCTCGCCTGAACGCGCAAGGCAATCGTACCGTGCGGAGTGGGTACACGCCCCCGCACCCAATGCAAATCGCCCAGATGCGGCACGATGGATGTCGTGGCGAACCCCCCGGTCAACGGTCGCACCCCCAGAATGTACTCCGTAAGCCAGTTGGTCGCGCCGCACGACCCGCCGGAGCAAAGATTGACGAAATAGCCCCGGCCATGATCCGCCCGCAGGTACCGATGGAAGTGCTTTTTCGGCCAGGACGGATCGTAAGCCTGCCAGAAGGTCGTTGCCCCTTGGCGGATCATGCCGCCCCAGTAATGGCGAACAAAATTCAGACCCTGCCGGGTTGCCCCTAAGTCGCCCAGGGCGAACAGGACGTAGTTGTCGCCATACGGCGTGGCTATCTGCTTCCAGGAGGCGCAGGCCGGGCCGAGGATACGGCGCGCGATGGCTTGGCGCTCGGAAGCGTCGGCCACACCGGCGTCAATGGCCAGGGCGTTGACCTGGCGGAGGGAGGTAAAGGTATGGGTTTTGGCGGAGGCCAAATATTTTTCGGCCGCCGCCACCAACGCTTTGTGCCAGGATTCGTACTGGGCGGCGTGGCGCTGATCGCCCATAGCTTCCAGCAGGAAAACGGCATCCTGGACCGCCCGGCATATATACAGGTCCGTGGCGGCATAAGCTTGCGGCGTATCGCTGCTCAAATGGGGGGCCCAATCGACGAATGTCCAATGGTGCTGGGAATTGACGAAGATGTTTTTCTTGTTGAACTGGAGTTGCAGATAACGCAGCAGGGAGAGCAGCAGTTGGTGCTGCGACCGGATGTAGTCCAAAGCGCCGCTATGGCGGTAGAAATCGGCCAGGCCGCAGATCCAGGCGGCGGAATAACCGGGAATGCCATTGATGTCATTGCGGGGCAGGTGCGCGGCGGGTTGTGCGCCCTGGGCTTGCCGGCGCAGATACCGCAGGGTCCGTTCCAGCAGGAAACGGCCCCCGAAGACATTGCTGATGGTTTGGCCGGAAATTCGCAGACTGCCCATGGAAGGGGAGCGGCCCCGTTTGGGCGATTCCACGACATATTTTTTTCGCATGCACAGGTGGGCCGTGTAGGCGCCGGTATACCAGATTCGGGTCAACAGCGGATCGGAACAGTCGAAGGCACCGCGATACATGACTGGATAATATTTGAAGTCCAATCGCAGCCGGTTCATGCGGATGGGCGCATCACCCTGGAACGTGATCGTGGCGTAACGGAAGGCGCTGACGGGAGTAGCTTGCTTATATCCGGTAGAAGTGGCCCGCATGCCCTTTTCCCCGGTAAGGTTCAAGGTATGAATCCCCCCCCCATGGCCGGTGCAG
>JAJZKJ010000166.1 GCA_021804195.1 Acidobacteriota bacterium | reverse complement strand
AAATCCAACCCAACGTAGCTTTGATCTTTGCTCTGATCGATACCACGAAGAATTTGCGCCGCACCCGATTCATCGCGGCCAATGCGGGCATAGTGACCGGTGGCCACGTAATCGGCACCGATGGCCGAAGCATAACGCAAGAGCTTGCCGAACTTAAGATATTCATTGCAGCGAACGCACGGATTGGGCGTGCGTCCGCGGTTGTATTCGCGCACAAAATAATCAATGATTCCAGAAAAATCGTGCTGAAAATTCAAGGCATAAAATGGAATATCCAACAGCCCTGCGACATAACGGGCATCGGCGGCATCCGCAGCCGAACAGCACCCCTGCTGGTGCGACTTGGTTTCGCCGGTACCTGTTGCGGTGGCGGCATCGGAAAAGTGGCTTGCAGATGGCCCGGGGATAGCACAAGCCGTGGAGGCATCTCCCGCCATTTCCGCCGGGTCGCTGCCAAGCCGCATAAATACACCTATGCAGTCATACCCCTGCTTACGCAGCAACGCTGCCGCCACGGAGCTATCCACCCCGCCCGACATGGCCACGACCACAGTACCCTTATTGCCAGTCATCGATCACCCGTTATGAACCAAAGCGTGTTCTTACCGCAGGTTAACCGGAGGATTATAACCAATGGACCGCCAATTTACCGCATGACACCGCGCGAGCCAAACCAGGGGCTGCTGCTACCGAGTTGGACAAGTTACCTCGAAGGCGGCATGAAACGGGGAGGCTAAGTGGAGGGCGAGGCGTATGGGTCGGTGGTGGCGATTGGCCGGGGCATTGGGCCGCAAAGTCTGGTCGGCGGGCCACCGCGCCTGTAGGGCCAACATCCACTATAATAAGGCATTGGGAGCTGTGGCATACGCGGTGACGGCTGGATAACTCCCGTGTATGGTTCTTGTGGTGCGGTATTTTATGTTTATTGATGAAGCTGAAATTGAAGTCTCCGGCGGCGATGGCGGCAATGGTTGCATGTCCATGCGGCGGGAAAAATATATCCCACACGGTGGTCCGGATGGCGGCGATGGCGGCCATGGTGGCAGCGTTATTCTGGAGGCTGTGGCCGGCGTGGATACGCTATTGGACATGGTCGGGCGGCATCATTGGTACGCCCCCAGCGGCAAACCTGGCATGGGGAAAAAAAAGGATGGTAAGGCCGGCGCGGATTTAATCATTCGTGTTCCGCCTGGGACACTGGTATACGACCGCGATACGGGCGTACTGCTGACGGACTTGGTGCCCGCCGGACGTAGAGTGCTGGTGGCCAAGGGCGGCCGCGGCGGCCGCGGTAACACCCACTTTACCACCTCCGTCCGGCAGGCTCCGGAATTTGCGGAACCGGGAAAGCCCGGCCAGGTACGACGGCTTAAACTGCAACTTCGCCTGATAGCGGACGTGGGTTTAATCGGCCTGCCCAACGCCGGCAAGTCTACACTGCTGTCGCGGCTTTCCGCGGCCCGACCCAAAGTGGCGGATTATCCTTTTACCACACTCTCTCCGCAGTTAGGCATAGCCGAGCTCGATGCGCAGCGGCGGCTGGTGCTGGCTGATATTCCGGGGCTGATTGCAGGAGCCCATCATGGCGCAGGTCTGGGGCAGGATTTTTTTGCGCCACATCGAACGTACCCGCGTGCTGGTGCATCTGATTGACATGGTGCCGCTGGACGGCGGCACCCCCGCCCAAGCCTACCAAACCATTCGGGCGGAACTCGCCGCCTACAGTCCTAAGCTGGCCAACAAGCCGGAAATTCTGGTAGCCAACAAAATGGATCTCACCGGCGCACCGGAACAACTGGCCGAATTGCGATTGGCACTGCCCGGCCACACGATTTTGGCGATTTCCGCGGCCACAGGCACCGGTCTGCGGCCCCTGCTGGAATCGATCTGGCAACTGGTCCAGAGTGTGCCGCCGGCAGAACCATTTGCGGCCGCCATGGATGCTGCCGCCAACCTGGCGCTTGAAGCACCGGATGACGACTCCCAACTTGCCATGGAAATCGCCGCGATCAAGGCGGATGACCAGCGCAAGGGACGGTACTACAAAAAATCACTTGAATGACGGCTGGACGGTATCAGGCTTATTTCAAACGTTACCTTTTGGAGCTGATGGTTTTATGAGCGTGCTGGCAATTGATATCGGTAATAGCCGAATTGGGGTGGGAGTCTTCGCGCTGGGCAAAAGCGAAGACCCGGCCCACCGTCTGATGCACCACCACTGGCAATCCGAATTAAAAGCCGCCCTCACGGGCCTCTGGCAGGCCAAAAAGATTAACGATGGTCCGGAGGCTTATCCCACCGGCGTGGTGATTGCCAGTGTGGTTCCGGAGATGACAAAACAGGTGCAGGCGATGGTGAAAGCCGAGTTGCATCTGGAGGCGCAGCGCATCGGTGAAGATTTAAAGATTCCCATGAAGACCAACCTGACGGATGAATCCACCCTGGGCGTGGACCGGCTGCTGGCGGCTTTGTGCGCTTATGTCAATACCGAGCAGGCCTGTGTGGTGATCAGTGCGGGCACGGCCTTAACGGTGGATTACGTGGATGCGCAGGGAATTTTTCAGGGTGGGGCCATCGCGACTGGATTGCAACTTGGGGCCAGAGCCTTGCACGAATTTACCGCCCAATTGCCGCTGGCGTCGCTGGATCCGCCGCACGGGACGTGCGGCCGCAATACCAGCGAAGCGCTGAACATGGGCCTGTATGCCGCCGCCCGTGGGGCCGTGCGCGAACTGGTGGAGGGCTATGCCAGTGAGCTTGGTCACTGGCCGCATGTGGTGGCCACGGGAGGTGATGCCCAGCGACTGCTGGCGGATTCCGGCCTGGTGGATTCCCTGATTCCGGATTTGGTTTTACAGGGGGCGGCTTTGGTATGGGAACACCACAAGATGGAAGGCTAAAGGCGAACACGATGTAGCCGCAAGGCATTGGTAATAACGAAAACCGAGCTAAAACTCATGGCCGCGGCGGCAATCATCGGGCTTAGCAGCAAGCCGCTGACGGGATAGAAAACCCCCGCCGCCAGCGGAATACCCAACAGGTTATACGCAAACGCCCAAAACAAATTCTGTCGGATGTTGCGCATGGTGGCCCGGCTTAAAGCTCGCGCCCGCACAATGCCGGATAAATCGCCATGCAGCAGCGTAACCCCCGCGGTGGCAATGGCCACATCCGTGCCGGTACCCATGGCAATGCCCACGTCCGCCTGCGCCAAGGCGGGCGCATCGTTAATGCCGTCACCGGCCATGGCCACTTTGCGCCCCTGCTGCTGCAAACGCCGCACCACTTGATCTTTTCCTTGCGGCAACACTCCTGCCTCGAAAGTATCAATGCCCAAATCGGCAGCGACGGCCTGGGCCGCAACCCGACTGTCGCCGGTGATCATCACGACGGTGAGGCCTTGGGCCTTGAGCTGGGCCACCAGGGCCGCAGCGCCCGGGCGAACGGGGTCCATCACGACCACATAACCGAGCAAGCGGGAGTCCGCGGCTACCAACACCACGGTACGGCCCTGGGTCTGCAAGTCGGCATATTTTTCCCGCATACCGGCAAGGCCCACCCCGAGTTGCTCCATCAAGGCCAGGTTGCCCACGGCAACACTTCGCCCATGGACCTGACCTGCAATACCCTTGCCGCTGATACTTTCCACCGCTTGAGCCACAGGAATCGTCAGGTGCCTATCTTCCGCGGCACGTACAATGGCGGCAGAGAGTGTGTGCTCACTGGCCTTTTCCAGTGCGGCAGCCAAAGCCAGCATTTCATCAACCAATCCGCCATCGGAGGCCTCGATCGCCACCACCTGCGGTCGGCCTTGCGTCAGGGTGCCGGTTTTATCCAGACAAAGGGTGTCAATGCGTTCCATACGCTCCAACACCTCGGCATTTTTAATCAGCATCCCCGCCTTGGCCGCCCGTCCCACCCCCACCATGATCGACATCGGGGTGGCCAGACCCAAAGCACAGGGACAGGCGATTACCACCACCGCAACCGCATTTACCAGGGCATAGGCCAGCGACGGTTGCGGCCCCAACCATGCCCAGATCACAAAGGTAATCAGCGCGCAGGCCACCACCACCGGTACAAATATGCCCGCAACTTTGTCCGCCAGTCTCTGGATGGGAGCACGGCTGCGCTGGGCCTGGGCCACCAGAGCCACAATTTGTGACAGCATTGTTTCCGCCCCTACTTTTTGGGCCTGCATCACCAAACTGCCGGTTCCGTTCACGGTGGCCCCGATGAGCTTATCACCGGTGGTTTTGGCAACCGGCACCGGCTCACCGGAAATCATGGATTCATCCACAACGCTATGACCTTCCAGTACCACCCCATCCACAGGAACTTTTTCACCCGGCCGTACCCGCAACACGTCGCCGACCTCGATGGACTCCACCGAAATATCCATTTCCTGATGATCTGCGCCAATGCGGCGGGCGGTTTTGGGCGCAAGGTCCAGCAATTGCCGAATCGCCGCACCGGTTTTACCGCGTGCCCGTAACTCCAACACCTGGCCCATGAGCACCAAGGCCGTGATCACAGCGGCCGCTTCGAAATAAGTACCCACCACGCCATGACTGCGAAAACCCGCAGGGAACAAACCCGGTGCCACCGTCGCCACCACGCTATAGGCCCAGGCCACGCCGATGCCCAAGCCGATAAGGCTGAACATATTGAGATTCCAGGTTTTAGCGGAAACCCAGGCCCGCACAAAAAATGGCCAGCCACACCAGAGAACCACCGGCGTGGACAAAAACATATTCACCCAGTTTACCCAGGTCGCACCATGGAGTGTCGCGACGCGAAAATCCGCCAACATCGCCAGCACCAGCACCGGTGCCGCCAGGACTACCGCGACAATAAAGCGGCGCAGCATATCGCGTAGTTCAGGGTTTTCCGGCTCAGCTACCGCGGAAACGTCCATGGCTTCCAGGGCCATACCACACTTGGGACATGGCCCCGGCTGGTCACTGATCACCTCGGGATCCATGGGACAGGTATAACGCACTCGGGAGCGCCTCGCCGCCGGCCCGGGCTGCGCCAACTCCAGGGCCATGCCACATTTCGGACATGGCCCCGGCTGGTCACTTTGAACGTCCGGATCCATGGGGCACACATAATGCGCGGCGGGTTTCGTCACCGGCGGCCTGGGGCGAGCCAGACCACCAAGTTGCACCAACGGTGGCGGCGTGGCCACAGGCTTAACAACCGCGGCTGCGGCCCGCTGATGAAGATATTTTTCCGGGTCCGCCCGAAACTTACCCAGGCACCCCTGACAGCAGAAATAATATGTGATTCCGGCATGTGCCAATGACCCCGCCGCCTTGGCCAGGTTTACCTTCATGCCGCAAACGGGATCGATATGGGTGGCGGCCTGGCCGCCGACTGGGGAATCAATCTGCATATCCATAGTTTATTGTCCTTCACCGCTATTGCCACAAATGGCTTAGACGCATCAATTCTTCAGATACCGCCTGGGCCGGTCGACCACCCGCCTGCAGGGCATGAGAAACGCAATGCTGGAGATGGTTTTTCCAGAGTTCCCGCGAAACAGCGCGCAGGGCCTGCTGTACCGCCGCCACCTGAACGAGAATATCCGCACAGTAGCGTTCCTGTTGAACCATCTGATACAACCCGCGTACCTGCCCCTCAATTCTGCGCAGGCGTTTCAGATTGCCGGTTTTGATCGTCGGCTCCGCCGCCGAGACCGCACCCCCCGATGCTCCCATGCCGGGCCTGCCCCGTTTGGTGCTGCATTTCAATCGTAATTCGGCCGCCCGCCTGCGACAGTTG
>JAJZKJ010000165.1 GCA_021804195.1 Acidobacteriota bacterium | reverse complement strand
CCGATCTCTGCGGGTGCCCGCACGAGGTACAGAGGAGAACAAGAACATCCGCGAGTTACTCCGCGCTCGCAAGGCTGACGATCCGGTTTGTCAGCTGTTGGACGTCGTCGCAGGTGCCAAGCAAAACAGACACATACTCTTACGGTGCCTCGGAGGTAGCGCAGAGCGATGCTATCCTGCGTTCGACACGATGGGAACCGTTACGGGAAGAATACTGGCAACCGATCCGAGTCTGCAACACCTCAAGAAGATGTACCGGGGCGTCCTGAGGGCGGAAAAAGGGCGGAAACTCATCTACTTGGATTACGCGCAGTTTGAGCCTAGCATCATGGCCGCAGTATCGGGCGATCCGAGCATGCGGGCATTATGCGCCGAGGAAGACCTTTACCGGCGACTGGCCAAGGAGGTCTTTGGCGACGCGGAACACCGGAAATCAGCGAAGCTCTTGTTCCTGGCCTATGCCTATGGCATGCGGATCAGCGCCCTACCGGACCTGCTGGCAGCGGTCCTTCCCGAAAGGCAGCGGGCCGAGGAGGCGATCCGCAGGAAATTCCTTCCGTTATTCGCGGGCGTCGAGAATTGGAAACTTAGCGTTAATAAGCGGCTTGCAGGCGACCTCAAGATCGAGACCGTCTTCGGCAACCACAGGTACCGGGCCGCAAGCGGCGACCTCCTGCCCGACGAGGAACGGTGGGCGGTGAATCAGATTGTCCAAGGAACTGGCTCGCTCATCCTGAAGAAATTTATCAACGAACTGGCGGGGGGCTTCCCCGATGTCGCAATCCTGCTGCCGATGCATGATGCCCTACTCGTTGAGGTGCCCGAGGAGAATGCGAAGGAGCTGACGGCGGGTCTGCTCCTTTGCGCCCGCAAAGCCTTCAGCGACATTTGCCCGTCTGTCCTGCCAATCGTCCGGGAAAAGCCATTTGGGGAAGCGGCGCCATGACCATCTCCATTCCATCGTTTACAATCCCACCCATGGCAAAAACCAATACACGTCTCGAACTCACCTGGATCGGCAAAGAAAACCGGCCGAAGCTCGAGCCGCGCGTCCTCACTGAAGACCCGGCCAAGTCCTACCATGCCGCGCACCGCGTGGGTGAGAACGATATCTTCGATAACCGCCTCATATTCGGCGACAACCTGCTGGCACTTAAAGCGCTCGAGCAGGAGTTTACGGGAAAAGTTAAGTGCATCTATATTGATCCACCTTATAACACCGGGTCGGCGTTTACGCATTATGATGATGGCATTGAACATTCGCTTTGGCTTTCGCTGATGCGCGATCGGTTGGAATTGCTGCGGCGGCTGCTTTCGCCGGAGGGGACGATCTTCATCCAGATTGATGATCGGGAGTGCCATTACCTGAAGGTAACGCTAGATGAAATTTTTGGGCGAAATAATTTTCTGGGCACCGCTATTTGGCAGAAAAGGGTATCGCCGGATCCGGACAGCAAATTCATCTCCGCGACGCACGATTACATATTCCTATACGCCGGCGACCAGGCGCGGTGCGCGATGAATCGCTTGGTGCGGACCGCCGAGCAGGATGCCCGCTACGCCAACCCCGACGGCGACCCGAGAGGGCTATGGACGAGCAGCGACTTGACGCGCCGAGAATATCGCGAGCGCGACTTCTATGCGATAAAACTGCCTTCTGGCAGGGAGGTCTGGCCAGCCAAGGGCCGGAGCTGGAGCGTGCCGCCGGATACATTTGAAAAGATGCGCAGCGATAACAGAATTTACTTCGGCTCCGACGGCGACGCGATGCCAAGGCGTAAGCGGTTTCTTTCTGAGGTGCGCGACGGCGTGGTTCCCACAACTTGGTGGGCGGGTGAGGATGTCGGGAAAAACGAGGACGGCAAGCGCGAAATAAAGCTCCTCTTTCCAAGTGAAAACGATCCGTTTGCAACACCAAAGCCCGAGCGATTAATCCAACGGGTCCTGGCTCTCGCCACCAACCCCGGCGACCTCGTCCTCGACTCTTTTGCCGGCTCCGGCACCACGGGCGCTGTGGCCCACAAAATGGGCCGGCGCTGGATCATGATTGAACTCGGCGAGCACTGCCATACCCATATCATCCCGCGGCTCAAAAAAGTTATTGACGGCCAGGACCCCGGCGGCATTACCGAAGCTGCCAATTGGCACGGCGGCGGCGGGTTCCGCTATTACCGGCTTGCACCATCACTGCTTAAAAAAGACAACTTCGGCAACTGGGTTATCAGCCCTGAATACAACGACGCCATGCTCGCCGAGGCGATCTGCAAACTCGAAGGCTTCACCTACGCCCCCAGCGATTCGCTCTATTGGCAGCATGGCCGCTCCACCGAGCACGACTTTATTTATGTAACCACGCAAACGCTCACGCAGGACATGCTGGCCCGCCTCGCCGATGAAGTCGGCGACAAGCGCACCCTGCTGGTGGTGTGCAAGGCCTTTACCGGTAAGCCGGAGTTCGCCAACCTCACCGTCAAAAAAATACCCAAGGCTGTCATGGCCAAGTGCGAATGGGGCCACGACGACTACAGCCTCGAAATCAAAAATCTGCCGCAGCAGGAAAAAGACGCGCAAACCGCAGATTGCTCCGATGACCGCAGATTGGAGAACGGCGAGAAGCGGGTGCGAAAGTTCGGCAAAGGTAAGACCGCGGACCCGGGGCTGTTTGACATGGATGCGACCGGTGCGCCGGAGGTCAAGCCATGAACCACCAGCGGTACAGCGAGCCGAAACTGCGGCGCGTGGTCATCATTGCCGGTCCGAATGGGGTCGGCAAGACAACCTTCGCCCGACAGTTCCTGCTGGCCGAGGCGCGATGTCCTGATTTTATCAACGCGGACCTGATCGCGCAGGGCCTCTCACCACTGGCGCCGGAAGCGGCGGCCATCGAGGCGGCGCGTATCATGCTTGAGCGGATGGACCGATTCGTATCCCTTGGTGGGAGCTTTGCCTTTGAGACAACCCTTGCTGGAAGAACCTATGTTCACCGTATTCGGGAAT
Source organism: Acidobacteriota bacterium (assembly GCA_021804195.1). The sequence continues at coordinate 2,818 of JAJZKJ010000165.1, read as the reverse complement.
GGCAGGCCGCCGGCTATACGGTAAAGCTGATCTTTCTGCGTTTGCCCGCGGTTGAACTGGCGGTACACCGCGTGGCCGTGCGCGTGCGGCAAGGTGGACACAGTGTACCGGAACCGGTGGTACGTGACCGCTTCCAGGCGGGTTGGCAGAATTTTCTAACCCTTTATCGCCCGATTGTGGATGAATGGATAATCTATGATTGTTCGGGTGCGGCGCCACGGCCGCTTGAATTTGGAGAAAAACGATGAGCTTTGCCAATCTGCCACAGGACCCCGACTTACGCGGTGCATTGCCCGCCCTGCGCAGGGCCGCACGCGATGCTTTGCGCCTCGCGAGGCAAACCGGCACGCCGTGCTACATCATGCGTGATGGGAAAATCGTCAACATCGCAGGCAATCGCCCAGCCCGCTCGCGCCCGGCCGGCCGCAGGCAGCGGCAGCGGAAAAGGAGTCCGGCGTGAACCCAGTCGTTAACGCTATCGCCAATCGTCTTAGCCTCCGGCCGCCCCAACGGCAATCGCTGGAAACGCTTGCCCGCGTCTGCGAGATTGCAGAACTGGCCAAAGATGCGGACCCGGCCGCAGCGCTGGCGGCCATCAGGCAGGAGTTCCCAAAGGTTGAGGCCTTTGAACGCGAGTTCCCCTCGCTTTGCTTTGCATTGGCAACCGGCGTAGGCAAAACCCGGCTCATGGGAGCCTTCATCAGCTACCTGTACCGGGTCGAAAACGTTCGCAATTTTTTTATCCTCGCCCCCAACCTCACCATCTACAACAAGCTCATCGCCGACTTTGACCAGCCCGCCAATCCCAAATACGTTTTCCGCGGCATAGCCGAATTCGCCGCCGACCGCCCGCTGATCATTACCGGTGAAACCTACGAGACCATGGCGGGCAACATTTTCAGCCGCGCCGAAACCTGCAAAATCAACATCTTCAACATCTCCAAAATCAATTCGGAAGTTCGCGGCGGCAAAGCCCCGCGCATCAAACGCCTCGGCGAGTACCTGGGCCAAAGCTACTTCGATTACCTCGCCGGCCTCGACGACCTGGTGCTGCTGATGGACGAATCGCACCGCTACCGCGCCTCCGCCGGCGTACGGGCCATTAACGAGCTTAAACCCATCCTCGGGCTTGAACTTACCGCCACGCCCTTTGTCGAAACCAGCCGCGGACCGACGCCCTTCAAAAACGTGGTTGTAGACTATCCGCTGGCGCGCGCCATAGCCGATGGCTTCGTCAAAGAGCCGGCCGTTATAACACGCAAGGATTTTAGCGCTGCGGGCATGTCGCCTGAGGAGCTTGAACGACTTAAGCTGGAAGACGGCGTGCGGCTGCACGAGGCCGTCAAGGTAGAGCTTGAAACCTACGCCCGCGAAACGGGCAATGCCATTGTCAAACCGTTCGTGCTCGTGATTGCCCGCGACACCACGCACGCCGGCCAGTTGCAGCAATTAATTCAGTCAGAGAGCTTTTTCGCGGGCCATTACCGCGACCGTGTCATACAGGTAGATTCCAGCAAAACCGGCGCTGAAGAAGAAGCGACTATCCAGCGGCTGCTCGCCGTCGAAAGCACCAGCGAACCCACCGAAATCGTCATTCACGTCAACATGCTCAAAGAAGGCTGGGATGTAACCAATCTTTACACCATTGTGCCGCTGCGCGCCGCCAACGCCCGCACGCTTATTGAACAGTCTATTGGGCGCGGCCTGCGGTTGCCTTATGGCAAACGCACGGGCGTGCCTGCGGTAGACCGGCTCTGCATCGTCGCGCACGACAAGTTCGACGAAATTGTTAACGAAGCGCGCAACCCGCAGTCGCCCATTCAGTTGCAGCAACTGCAATACACCGCCGAAGAAATCAGCGCGCAAACCGTTACCGTGGTGGCGCAATCCAGGCTGGACATGAGTCTTGGCATAGCGCCCGAAAATTTGACCGCCAGCACCGTGATTGGCCGGTCCTTAGAACCATGCCTTTTTGCGTCGCCCGGCGAAAAGCAGATCGCGAAACTCGCCCGCGACGTGGTGGGTGAGCTTGAAAGCCGGCCCGATATAGCCCCCACAACCTCCCATCTGCAGCGACCCGAAGTCCAACAGATCATCGCGGCGGAGGTGGCTGGCCGCTACCGTCCGGCGCAACTCGACCTCCCCGGCGCAGCACCCCCGGTGGACGTTGCCGCAATTGTTGCCGCGGCAACCCGGGAGGTGGCCCGGCAAACCATAGATATTCCCAGAGTGCTGGTGGTGCCGCAGGGGCTGGTTCGCACCGGCTACCACAGCTTTACGCTCGATCTTGGAGCCGTCAATTACGCGCCGCCCACCGAAGAGTTGTGGATACAGCACCTGCGTACCGGTGAGCGCGAGGTGCTTTCGCTCGGTAAGGCCGGCAATGAGCCGGTGCGGCTTGAAGACTATGTGGTCGCCGGCCTGGTGGATTTTAACGATGTGTCTTACGACGACCATGCCGAGCTTTTGTACGAGCTGGCCGGGCAGGTGGTGCAGCATCTGCGCCGGCGGCTTACCGAAGACGAAGCCAGCCGCGTGCTCCGGGTGCACAGCCGGGCCATCGCACGCCTGGTACACGCCCAAATGGCCGATCACTACTGGCAGGATGCGGCGGGCTACGAAGTAAAAATCGCCCGCGGCTTCACCAGGCTCAGGCTTAGCGCCTATACCGCGCCGGCCGCTGAGCCTGTACGCGACTTCCGCAACGCGCCGGATGATAAAAATAACATCGCCCGGTACGTCTTTGGCGGGTTTGAACGCTGTCTCGTCAGCGTGCTGAAATTTCAATCGGACACCGAACGTAAGCTGGCTGTTATTC